>JBILSG010000227.1:0-4491 GCA_044372235.1 Chitinophagaceae bacterium | reverse complement strand
CTTTTTGTGAGTGCAACTGATGGTGTAATCTCAATATACTTGCCAATTTTGGTAGTGTTGGAAACCCGCAGGTTATAGCGTTTGAAATCGTTATTGGGAACAACACCTTGCTGATCAAACAAAGAACCTGAAACCCTGAAGAAAGATTTGCCAAATCCGAAATCCATACCCACATTGTGTGTTTGGGCCATACCGGTTCTGAAGAACAAACCTACATTATCCCACAAGGTTTCATTGCCGGTGTATTCCGGACCGAAATACCTGAAAATACTGGATGGTACGCCGTTTGTACCATTTGCAAAGCGGTCGATTGTTTCCGGTACGCGGGTCAGTTTGGAAACCCTGTAACTGTTGTCGTACTGCATCTGGAACTTGGTGGTGGTGGCCTTCTTGGTAGTAATGATGATGGCACCGGAACTCGCCTGACTGCCATAAAGGGCAGTTGCTTCCGGACCTTTCAATACTGTTACAGAGGCAATATCGTTGGGGTTTATATCTGCAATCCTGTTCTGGTAGTCACTGTTCCTATTGGGCCTGTCTGATGCCAGACCGATACCCCTGCCACCATCTGATGTTTCGTCAACTGTCTGGTTATCAACAACTATACCATCCACCACAAATAACGGCTGGTTATTCATGGAGAGAGAGTTGAAGCCGCGAAGCACAATGGATGATGAAGCACCGGCAACACCACTTGTAGGATTGATAGTCAGACCAGCCACACGGCCGGCAAGACCATTGATGAAGTTTTCCCTTTGTGTTTCCTTGACATCATCACCATCAACTTTTTGTACTGAGTATCCCAGTTCCCGGGGGTTGCGTTTGATGTCGAGAGCCACCACAACACTCTCCAGTGTGGATTCGTCCTGTTGCAGTCTTACATTCAGATTGGTGATGTTTGCGATTTTAATGTCGCTGGTTTTGTAGCCAATTGAGCTGACGACAAGTGTTTCACCTTTGGATGCACTGATGGCGAATTCACCTTTGGCATCTGTTTGTGTGAAGCGGGTGCTTCCGTTAATGCCAACATTGGCATTGACTACAGGTTGGTTGTTTGGACCAGTAACCTTACCCCTGATAATGGACTGTGCCAGCACCTGCGTGCAGGTCATGAGCAGCAGCGCTACCAGTGGCAAGAGGGTTCTAAATTTTCTCATAAAGGTTCTTGTTTGCTGTTAGTTTTTAAAACGAAAAATGCTCCCTGATAGGATATAATCCACAGGCAGCAGTCTTTCACATACTAAAGATAGTAATTTAACGGTATTTTAACCCTTCATCATACCAAAAAAGTCCATATTCTTTGCCTTTGAGGTATCCAGGAACGTCTGATAGCTGCTTTTGGGCCTGTTCTTCTGAAACGGGTGTTGTAAATGGCATTTTGCCGGAGGGATTGAATTTGCCTGATAGTATGTCTATAAGCGCGTCCTGACTGGTACCAAAGGTTGCCAGAATGCCTGCAAAGCGTTGCATGGTTCCAGCATGGTAAACTTCATCAATTACCCATGGGTTCGTGTAATTAACTACAAGAATTGTGGGTTTTTTCGCAGACAATGAATTGACATAATTGACATCCACACCGTTTTTGGATAAAGACAGATAAATAGGAGTTCCATCTCCTTCAAAAAGCGACCTTGCTCCTGGTGTAAGCCAAAGCACCACTATATCTGCTTCTTCGGGTGTTTTGACGAAAACAAGGTTATTGTTGTTTTGCTGAGGAAGGTAGACAGTACTTGGTGAAGCCCCGCCTCTCTTCTGCATATAGGATTCAAAGTATACTTTGGTTCCTGCCTTCAAAGGCAGAGACTTGTTTTCGTTGCGCAGCAGCACTATGGATT
The DNA here is from genome assembly GCA_044372235.1 of Chitinophagaceae bacterium. Classification (GTDB taxonomy): domain Bacteria; phylum Bacteroidota; class Bacteroidia; order Chitinophagales; family Chitinophagaceae; genus Pollutibacter. The sequence continues at coordinate 2,656 of JBILSG010000227.1, read as the reverse complement.
TTCTCAACGCAATATCTGCTTTTGCCTGCAGGGCTTCACTTCCTACAAACTTTGCAGCACTTTCCTCATCTACATAAGGATTTTCAAAGAGCCCGAGTTCGAATTTCTCCATCAGCAAACGGTAAACGGAGTTATCTACCAGTTTCATGTCCACCATCCCTGACTTTACCGTTTCCAGTAAAGGTGCCGGATCTGCAGAGCCCGAGTAAAGATTAACACCCGCTTCCATGGTACGTTTGTAACGCTGGGTAATGGTCAGGTTCTCTGCACCCCATGGCATCATCTCTATCGGACCGGTATCGGAGTTGATGATGCCTTTGAAGCCCAGACTATCCCGCAGCAGACCGGTAATAACAGGTTTGTTGTATGCATAGGCAATTTCTTCGTATTTGGTTCCCTTGGGTATAGAATAATAAGGCATGATAGCACTCGCACCTGCTTTAATGGCAGCCTTGAAGGGGATCAGGTTGTTTTGAAAAAATCCGCCCGGAAAATGCTCATACTTTCCCCAATCGAAATGTGGATCTTGCCCACCCACACCTGAACCACCACCTGGAAAATGTTTGATGGTGAGTGCAACAGAAGCAGGTGAAAGTTTCGATCCCTGAAATCCAAGAACTATTTCTGACATCATTTGTCCTGCCCATTCCGCGTTTTCGCCGAATGTTCCTTCCACACGCTGCCAGCGTGGTTCTGTGGCCAGGTCGGCCATGTACATGTATCCTTTGCGCAAGCCAACAGCAGACCATTCCTGCCTTGCTATATCGGCAAATTCCCTGATCAGTTTCAGGTCTCGCGTGGCACTGAGTCCGAGTTCACCTGGCCAAGTTGAAAATGTTGTTGTGCCCACACTTAATCCTATGGATGCATCTTTTGTAATGTGGTTGCGGGGGTTGGAGGCAATGATGGCAGGTATGCCAAGACCATCGCTTTCACAAAGCGCCTGCAGTTTGTTTGCCCATTCAGCTGTGGTTTTGGCAGGCACATTGGCCCTGAATATAAAATGTCTCAGATGAAATTGGGTGACCCCTTTTGTAGTTCCTGCAGCCATTGTCATTGACGTGGGCAGGGGCTTGCGGGTAAACATGTTGGTGCTTTGTACCTGGTCTTCTTCATTGAAATCGCTAGACACAGCTCCACCTCCGCCACCACCTCTGCCGCCGCCAGCAGCGTTGTCGTTTTTCAAACGGGTGGTACTGATCAGCATGAAGCCCACTTTCTGTTCAACCGACATTTTCGATAACAAATCTTTGGCACGCTCATCGTTACTCAGTCGCCAGTCTTCGTATTTATCCAGTTGTCCGTTTCTGTTCAGGTCTTTAAACTGCATACCATTTACCGTAAGCAGTTTTGCTGAACGGGTTCCCAGCAGGGGTTGTTTCGTGGTTTTCTGGGCCTGGAGGTTCAAACTAAAAAGCAAAGTTCCGGTTAGCAAAATGTGCGTGCTGTTAAACATATTCCTGTAAATTTTTAGCTGTGTAAATGTATTTGAAAACCAATGGCAACAACCAAAATAATGCTAAAACGATTTCGGTTTTTATATGCCATGCAAGCAAGTAATGCAAGAAAAAAGAATCGAATAGACTAACTTGAAACAAATTACTGCTATGAAATATCTGCATATAGCCATTTGCCTTTTCATCAGCCTCAACCTCGCTGCACAATCCCCGATTGCGACCCACGTGTATAAGTGGAGCAGCGATGGAAAAACGATGTTTGATGGCTCAGGGGCCGTGTTGAATAAGCAATCACTTACAGGTCATCAGATTCGGGCTGGAAAGAAACTGCGTTTCAATACCGGTACTGCCGGCGCGGAGATGTTTTTTATTATCAAGTACGGACCGGTAAAGGTGCAGTTGAATGGCACAGAAACATTGCTGGATAAGGGTTCTGTTGTTTTTCTGCTTCCAGGTGATGAAGTGATGTTCAGCAATCCGCGTAGGGATCCAGTAGAAATTTATGCCATGAACATGGCATCTGCGTCACCTGATGTTGCGCGTGGGAAGTCAGCCGGTGCTTCATTTGTTATGGACTGGTTCGATATGACTTACAGGGCGCATGATAGGGGTGGCGTGCGACAGTTGTTCGACCGCAAAACAATCATGACGAACCGTTTTGATATCCACATCACCTCGCTAAACCCCGGTTTAAGCAGCCATGCGCCGCATACGCATAAGAATGAAGAGATCATCCTGATGATTGACGGAGAGGGAGAAATGGTGCTGGGGAATGCAAAAGAAAAAATCATAACCGGTGATGCAGCCTGGGTAGAATCGAATATCCCCCACAACATCACCAATATTGGTAAAAGACCGGCTGTCTATTTTGCCATTCAGTGGAATTAATTCCTTTATTTTTGCCTGATGAAGGGGAATATAGGTACACCTTTTTTTTCAGGATTTCCTGTTGATTCTGCACTCGATTGGCAGATGTCGCGGGCAGAAAAATATTGTTTGATTGATTTGATGAACCACCTCAAGCCTGAAGTGGCCATCGAGATTGGCACCTACAAGGGTGGCAGTCTTCAGGTCATTCAGCATTTTTCGAAAGAAGTATATTCCATTGATATCAGCCCGGCACCCAAAATTTTTCTGGAACCTAAATTTCCCCATGTTCACTTTATTGTTGGTGAAGGGGATAAGCTGGTTCATGAACT
>JBILSG010000226.1:0-4498 GCA_044372235.1 Chitinophagaceae bacterium | reverse complement strand
CCCCTCCTGCCTTTCCCTCGTGCCTCGTCCCTTCCCCTCGTGCCTTATGTCTCTCAACTACTTATCAGTCCTGAATAGATTAACTGGTAGCCCCTCAGCAGAAAATAAATTGGGCATGGCAGTATTTGTAAACCCAAACCTTACATCCACAGGTTCTTTCACTTCTTTGCTTGACACAACGACTGTTTTTCCTTCTATCTTAGCCTTTGCAGGAACAAACCTGCCATCAGCACCAGCAATCATGAAATCAGTTGGTTCACCACCCTTAGAAACCAGGGTAGTAGGCACATCCTTGAATGATACGCGGATTGTACCTTTCTCTGCAACATGTGATGCATATACAGGACTCTTATAATGCAAACCTTGAATACCATATGTCTCTCCAAGTGCATAACCGGCAAGCCTTGCAGCAACTTCTTTTTTGAGCTTGGGATGAATGTCCTTGATGTTATCCACTAAATCACTTACTACAACCATGCCGGTTTTGGGAAAAGATGCTGCCTGACTTTGTGCTTCCCTTAAAAAGGCACCATTGATGTGATTGTCGCCATAGGTATAGGGCGCAATCTGTACAAAATAGAATGGGAACTCTACTCCCCAGGCTTTTCTCCAGCTGTCTATCATGCTGGTAAACAATCTCCGGTAGCTGTAATGAGTGGTAACATTACTCTCCCCCTGGTACCAAAGTGCTCCGGCAATTCTGAAATTAGCCAGTGGATAGATCATGGCATTGTATGCCTCGCCGCGTATATGAGGCCACCAGGCAGCCGGACTTAACTTTTCTGCAGCAAAGCGCAAATCTGGATCATTAGATACTATAAGCTCAGGTGTCCAAACCTCCGCAGGAGTTCCTCCCCAGTTGCTGTTGATCAGTCCAACCGGAAAACCTGTTGTTGCATTAACCTGTTTGCCAAAGAAATAACCTATTGCACTGAAATGAATCATTTCTTCCGGACTGCATACAACCCATTTTGCTGTTACATCGTCCTGCAATGTTGCAGAAGTGGATTTGGGAACATAAAAAAAACGGATTTTATTATTGGTGGCCTGAGGTGCTTCTTCCTTTGATTGTGGCAGGCCCTGATCACCACCCCATTCCATATTGCTTTGCCCCCCGCATAACCAAACCTCCCCTATCAAGACATCCTCAAGAATAATTTCATTGCTTCCTTTGATCTTGATGCTGTACGGTCCGCCTGCAGCAGGTGTTTTGATGTCAGTTATCCATCTTGCTCCACGTGATGCAGTCACTTTGTAGGTTACTGTATCCCAGCTTACTGTAATGGTGATGTTTTCTGCTGGAGCAGACCATCCCCAAAGCTTAACACTGGTTTTTTGCTGGAGCACCATGTGCGATCCGATAATTGAGGGCAAGCGCACTGCTGCTGAACTGAAATAGCATGCAAAGAGAAATAAGGCTGCTGTAAGGATTTTTTTCATGTGGAAAATATTTTACTACATGAAAATAAGGAATTTATCAGGAGAGAATATCCTTCTTTCTGAATACCCAAATAGAAGCTGCAAGAAAAGCGATAATGTGAAGTATTAAAATCCCTGCAGAGATCATTACTGCCTTCAGGTTTTCTATTGAGCCAATTATTTGTTCATTATTTTCATTGACTGTAACATCAAAAAAACCTTTCCAACCCAGCATGTGACTGGTGAAGAGAAAAGGCTTCAGGTTACTGAAGATTGGTAAATCCAGGGTATTCAGGATGGTAAATACGATGATGATACTCATGGTGGCCATGATAGGACCAATTGAATTTTCTGCAAATATGCTCAGAAAAAAGCTCATCGCTGCTACCGTAATCATGGCCAAACAAGCAAAAAGAAATGCAGCTACATATCTCCATAAAACATCTGAAGATAGAATCTGTGTTGCCTGATCACTTTTGAGTATCAGCATATCATCAACCCCAAAAACAAGCATGGAAATACCAAGTGCCCAAATGGCCATCCATAACAGGAGTGCAATGGTGTAAATGGAAGTGGCGGTAAACTTGGCCAGAATCAGATTGGCACGACTTAATGGCTTTGTAAGGATTACCCTTAGCGTTCCCTGAGCTGCTTCTCCTGAGATCATATCTCCTGCTACCAGTGCAATCAGTAATGGCACGTGAACCAGCAACAATTGAAGGATAATATACGCCATCAGATATCCGTTCATCAGATTGCCTTCTATATCAAATGAATCACTGAAAGATTGGAGGCCAAATTGCATATAACTGTCACCATCAGCATAAAATCCAAGCTGAATAAGTCCAACAATAGCGGAAACAGCACCAAAAGCTATATAAGTTCTTGGTTTTCTGAATATTTTAAATAACTCTATGTATACAATGCTGCTAAACTTCATTACCGGATGTTATGGAAAGAAAATAAGCTTCCAGGGTGTTCATGGAACGCAGACCGGAAACTCCTATCTCGCGGTCTACCAGGTATTTTGTGAGAACAGGTACATCTGCTGAGGCTATTTCAATGACTATTTTCTGAAATGGAGATGGCTTTATACCTCTTGACCATGCAGACTCCTGTAAGATGGCAGTGGCCCTATCATTATCAGATGTGATCACTTCAAGCATGACTTGATTGGGGTTCAGCAGGTCATTGACACGACCTTCAACAACTTTCCTGCCTTTGTGGATAATCAGCATACTGTCTGCCACCTGTTCGATTTCAGACAAAAGATGGGATGAAACAATAACGGTTTTCTTCCTTTCCTTACTAAGCAAGTGGATGAGGTTTCTGATATCTGCAATACCCTGAGGATCCAGTCCGTTTGTAGGCTCATCCAGAATAATTAGAGATGGATCATGAACCAGTGCCACTGCTATACCCAAACGCTGTTTCATTCCTTGAGAATATACCCTTACCGGGTCGTTTGATCTTGCAGATAATCCAACAAGTTCAAGACAATCGTTGACTGCCTGGCGACTGATATTTTTACCGCTCATTCTTGCGAATAGAGAGAGATTTTCATAACCGGAGAGATATTTATAGAGGTCAGGTTTTTCAACAACAGCACCCACATCACTGAGGATCTCACGCCTGCAATTCGCCATCGTTTTCCCGAATATTTCTATTGATCCCCCAGAAGGTTTTATCAAAGAAAGCACCATTCTTATGGTAGTGGATTTACCTGCACCATTTTGTCCAAGAAAACCATACACTTCGCCCTCCTGTACTGAAAAAGAAAGGTCATCAACAGCTTTAAACTGTCCGAATGTTTTTGAAAGATGTTGAACGTTGACGAGCAAACTGATTTTTTTAAACGATGATCGTTTTTACAAAACACTAGCCATCTAAAATAGTTGGCCAGCGTAAAAATAAAAAAAAGTCCGGGCAATTAACCCGGACCATTTATTAAACTTTACCCATACATAAATCGTATGAGGTGCTTACTTTTTATACTGTGCCATCAGGCTTGTAGCCAGTTCAACCATGGCTTTAAGTCCATCTTCAGGCAGGTTACCCTTCTTGAATTCGAGTAAAACTTCAGGTAACTTGTTTTCCATTTCCATCAGGAAATGCTCTTCAAATTCCTTTACTGATTTTACTGGAACATCTTTCAGCAGCCCTTGTGTACCCAGATAGATAATTGCAACCTGCTTCTCCACTGATGCCGGCTGGTACTGTCCTTGTTTCAGGATTTCCACGTTACGTGCGCCCTTGTCAATTACAGACTTGGTAGCAGCATCGAGGTCACCACCAAACTTGGAGAATGCTTCCAGCTCACGGTATAAAGCCTGATCCAACTTAAGGGTTCCTGAAACTTTTTTCATTGACTTGATCTGTGCATTACCACCAACGCGGCTTACTGAGATACCTACGTTGATTGCAGGACGGATACCCGCGTTAAACAGGTTCGACTCAAGGAATATCTGTCCGTCTGTAATGGAAATTACATTTGTAGGAATATACGCTGATACGTCACCTGCCTGTGTTTCAATGATTGGCAAAGCGGTCAATGAACCTCCACCCTTAACAAGATGCTTAATTGAATCTGGCAAGTCGTTCATCTTGGCAGCCACTTCATCTTTGGCAATTACTTTTGCTGCACGTTCAAGTAAACGGCTATGGAGATAGAATACGTCACCAGGATAAGCTTCACGACCAGGAGGGCGACGCAACAACAAAGACACCTCACGGTATGCAACTGCCTGCTTGGAAAGGTCATCATAGATGATCAGTGCAGCATTGCCAGTATCACGTAAGAATTCACCAATTGCAGCTCCTGCAAATGGTGCATAGAACTGAAGTGGTGCCGGATCAGCTGCAGGAGCTGCCACAATGATGGTATAGTCCATCGCACCATTGTCTTCCAGTGTTTTCATCACACCTGCGATGGTAGAAGCCTTCTGTCCTATTGCTACATAAATACAATATACTGGCTTACCAGCTTTGTAGAATTCTTTTTGGTTGATGATGGTATCAATAGCAATTGCAGTCTTACCAGTCTGGCGGTCTCCAATGATCAGCTCACGCTGACCCCTAC
>JBILSG010000225.1:0-4521 GCA_044372235.1 Chitinophagaceae bacterium | reverse complement strand
GCTACATAAATACAATATACTGGCTTACCAGCTTTGTAGAATTCTTTTTGGTTGATGATGGTATCAATAGCAATTGCAGTCTTACCAGTCTGGCGGTCTCCAATGATCAGCTCACGCTGACCCCTACCGATAGGAATCATCGCATCGATGGCTTTGAGTCCGGTCTGAAGCGGTTCCTTAACCGGCTCGCGGAAGATAACGCCTGGGGCTTTGCGCTCCAATGGCATTTCATAAAGGTCGCCTGTAATTGGACCCTTCCCATCAATGGCTTCGCCCAGGGTGTTGATAACACGACCAACCAGACCCATGCCTGCTTTGATAGATGCGATCATGCCGGTGCGCTTTACCTTTGAACCTTCTTTGATACCTGCACCTTCACCCATCAATACCACACCTACATTATCTTCTTCAAGATTGAGTGCAATGGCTTTTACCCCATTCTCAAATTCTACCAGTTCACCAGATTTAACGTTATTCAATCCGTATATACGGGCAATACCATCACCCACCTGGAGTACTGAGCCCACTTCCTCGAGTTCAGCTGAAGTGTTGAAATTGCTAAGCTGCTGACGGAGTATCGCTGAGATCTCATCGGGCTTAATGTCTATCATAATTGCTTATTTTATGCGTGAACGTATTATTTTAAATTTCGCTAACGTACATATTCTTAATGAAATGACGTTTGATGAATTGCAGATCATGCTTTATGCTGGCATCAAAAAGCTGATCATCTACCTGCACAACCAATCCGCCCAGAATTGCCGGATCAACTTTTTCCTTCAATTCAATGGTTTTATCCTGCATCATCTTGTTTTTAGACAGGATAGTGGTTATTTCTGACTTGATTTCGGCAGAAACCGGCACAGCTGTAGTCAGCTCCACCACTTTAATACCTTTATGTTCCCTATAAAGAGATGCATATGATTCAATCATCTCGGCTATAGCCACAGACCTGCCTTTGGAAAAAATCAACCTGAAGAAAGCTGAAGTAATTGACTGAACACTACCCGCAAAAACTGCCTCAAAGATGGCAATTTTTTTGTCGCTGCGTATGATGGGTGAAGTCAGTATTACCTTGAGCTCAGGATGGTCAACCCCGGATATCAATGCTAGATCCTTGCGCACTTCTTCCAGTTTTCCTGTTTCCAGAGCCAGGTCAAAAAGCGCCTTCGCGTATCTGGATGCAACTTTTGTTTGACGCATGTTTTTTAGTTTCCGAACTGATTTAATTCACCAGCCATTTGCTGAATATATTTCTCTTGCTCTGCTTTATTATCAAGCTGCTTTCTGATAACTTTTTCAGCTACTTCAATTACCATGCTACCAATCTGATTTTTCACATCTGTAAGTGCGGCCATTTTTTGTGTCTGAATGGCTGCTTGAGCGTCAGCAACTATTTTGGCTGCTTCAGCCTTAGCCTGGTCTTTCGCTTCGCTTATCAACTTATCCTTTGTCTCTTTGGCTTCTTTCAGCATTTGTGCACGTTCTTCACGTGCCTGCGCCATGAGGGATTCATTCTCGTTTTTAAGTTGTGCCATTTCAGCCTTAACCTGTTGCGCAGATGCAAGTGCATCATTGATGCCTTTTTCCCTCTCTGTTAATGAGGAAATGATGATTCCCCATGCGAATTTTTTGAGTATGAAAAAAACAATCAGAAAAGCCAGGAGTGTCCACGCCAACAGTCCAATACCCGGTAATAAGAGATCCATGTTATATATTTTAAATCCAGTTTTCAAGTTACTGCATCCTCCGCCCTGTGCTTTGGATGCAGTATGATTTTGTGCGCTGTTATTGATTACTTCAATACAGCCAGCAGACCTGCGATAACCGCAAACAGGGCAACACCCTCAACGAAAGCGGCAGTCAGGATCATGTTTGCACGAATGTCGTTGGCAGCCTCTGGTTGGCGTGCAATTGATTCAACTGCGCCTTTACCGATCTGTCCGATACCGATACCGGCACCGATTGCAGCGAGACCTGCACCGATAGCTCCACCAAGGTGGGAAACGCTAACGTCGAGCAGAATGTTCATCAGACTCATGATACTTGGTTTAATTATGAATAAAAAATTTAGTGGTGGTCATCATGGCTTCCCTCAAAAGCCTGACCGATGAATACTGCTGTCAGGTTTGTGAAAATAAATGCCTGTATAAATGCCACCATTATTTCAATCATGTAAATAAATACTGCAAAAGCCACTGAAAGTGGTGAGAATCCCCATCCTGCTACAGCACTCATTGACCCGAAAATGAAGATCAATGTAATAAAGCTGAGGATAATGATGTGACCGGCGACCATATTTGCGAAAAGACGCACAATCAGGGCAAATGGTTTGGTGAATACACCAAGCAACTCAACCGGGAGCATGATAAATATCCTTACAGGAGTGGGAACACCCGGAAACCAGAATATATGTCCCCAGAAATGTTTATTGGTACTGAACAGGATTACAAAAAACGAAATAACCCCCAAAACAATTGTAAAAGCAATATTTCCAGTTACATTGGCTGACCCTGGCAACAATCCGAAAATGTTGTTAATCAGGATGAAGAAGAAAACAGTGAGCAGGTAAGGCAGGTATTTACCGTATTTCTTACCCAGATTAGGCTTAGCCACCTCGTCCCGCACAAAAGTGATAACCGGCTCAATGGCATTTTGCCATCCCTTTGGAGCAGAAGTAACACCCTGTCCCTTTTTATATTTATTGGCTATGCCAACCATTAATACAACGAGAATAGTGAGTGCCAAAAGCATCTGAACCACGTTTTTGGTCATGGAAAGATCGTAAAACACCTCATTTTCAGTCTCACTGTGTATTTTTCCATGCTCTAACTTATAGCCTTCAGGTGATGCATGACCATGTTCAAACTTAGAGGAGGAGAATGTGATCAGTTTCCCTTTGGTTTGGGAATAAATGATGACCGGAAGTGGAATTGTGGCATGAAACTCGGAACCATCTTCCTTTTTAAGGGTAAAAAAATGAAAATCATGTGCATCCTGAATGTGCTCCATGATCACCTTGGCCGGGTCAAGTTTTTCTCCGGGATGGTCTTCATTGGCCATAGCAGGTAACGAAGAGAATGCCAGCGCAAGGCCCAAACAAGCCACCAGTAAGGATTTCAGCCTAATTTCACCCATAACAGTCTCGAAATTTTGCGCAAAGATAGTACCGAACGGAGTAATAACCTTGAACTGTGCAAAAAAATACGCCTTTCTTACCCCAGTTGCAGCTCCTTTAACCTGGCATAATACCCTCCGGTTTGCATAAGCTGGCTATGGGTTCCCTCTTCCACCACCCTTCCCTTCTCCAGTACAAGGATTCTGGTAGCCATTTGAACAGTTGAAAGCCTGTGTGCAATCACGATGGAGGTCCTCCCCCTGGTAAGCACACTGATGGCATGTTGAATAAGTTGCTCGGTATGTGTATCTACGGAAGATGTGGCTTCGTCCAGTATTAAAATAGCAGGTTTGAAGAGCATGGCTCTGATAAAAGATAGCAACTGCCTTTGACCAAGTGAAAGTGTTGTACCCCTTTCCATCACCTGATAATCGTAATCACCCGGCAGCTGCATGATAAAGTCATGGATTCCAATCATTTTGGCAGTAGTTTCCACTTCAGCCCTACTGATTGCAGGATTTCTCAGTGTTATATTGTCAAGGATAGATCCTGAGAAAAGAAAAACATCCTGCAAAACAACGGCAATTCCTTTCCTCAGGCTGGCGAGGGTATATGCTTCAACAGGTCTGTCATCTACTAAAATGTTGCCCGACTGATGCTGGTACAGCCTGCTGATTAGGCTGATGATCGTTGACTTACCACTTCCTGTACTTCCAACTATTGCCAGTGTTTCTCCAGGCTTTACTTCAAAACTGATATTATGCAGTACCTGATTATCGTTATTGTAACTAAAACAAACCTGTTCAAAGTTGATTTTACCCTGAACAGGCATATCTATGGCCTCAGGTGAATCTATCACCATGTCAGTGTTGTCAATAACCTTCAACACCCTTTCACCGGCAACCATGCCCATCTGGAGTACATTAAATTTATCGGCAATGACCCGTAATGGCCTGAATAACAAATTCAGCAGCAGCATAAATGAGACTATATGTCCGGCTACATAAATTGCGCTACCCGTATTTAGGCTGGAAGCATTACGGGATGCATACCATACCAAAATTCCCATGGCAAACGCCAGAACAACTTCAACAACGGGGAAAAAAATGGAATAGGCAAAAATTGCACGGATGTTGGCATCCCTGTGCTTTCGATTGATGGTTTCAAAACGTTGCTTTTCGCGGGATTCTGCCGTAAATGCCTGAATAATTTGCATGCCTGAAATATGTTCCTGAACAAATGCATTCAGTGATGCAACTGCATTTCTAACCTGTGTGAAAGACTTGTTTACACTCTCCTTAAAAAAATAGGTGGCAATAATCATGAGTGGAAAGGGAATCAGACAAACCAGTGTTAACTGCCAATCAGTGTAAAACATAGCACCCAGAATAGCTACTATAGAG
>JBILSG010000024.1:0-14450 GCA_044372235.1 Chitinophagaceae bacterium | reverse complement strand
TACCTAATTTGTTTACAGCAACAGCAGTCCCGGCAAATGATGCAAGGAAATCTGATTCTTTTGAAGGATTGACAGAAACAACTACCCTGCTCTGACCTTCACCAAACCAGTAAGCATCTTTTCTGACTGACTGATCATGCTGTTCAACAGCAAAACCAATGCTTCCCGCAAACCCGCTTTCCAGAAGGGTTATAAACAGTCCGCCTTCACTGACATCATGCGCAGAAACAACAAGTTTGGCAGCAATGACTGCAGCAACGGCTTTTTGCACTTCCACTTCTTCAGCAATATCAAAATGAGGTGCAGGGGAATGTTCCACACCACCTATTTTATGCAGATACTCTGAAGAACAGATATCATCCGTGGCATTCCCAATCAAATAAATGACATCTCCTGCATTCCTGAATCCTAGCGTCATTTTATTTTCAGGTGTATCCAAAACACCAACCATGCCTATTGTTGGCGTGGGGTAAACTGCTCCATCCGGATTTTGGTTATAAAAACTTACGTTTCCACCTGTTACCGGCGTATCAAAACGGAGGCAAGCCTCACCCATTCCTTTAATCGCATGAACAAACTGGTAATATATTTCTGGGTCATAGGGATTGCCGAAATTGAGACAATTGGTTACCCCAATTGGAGTCCCTCCACTGCATACAATATTCCGGGCAGCTTCACTTACCGCAATCATGGCACCCTTGTAAGGATCGGCATAAACATACCTGCTGTTACAGTCTGTAGTAACGGCCAGTGCCTTCCCTGTTTCCTTCACCAGCACTACAGGTGCATCACTCTGTCCGTTGGTCTGGGTATTCCCGGTACCCACCATACTGTCGTATTGGGTGTAAATCCATCTTTTGCTCGCAATATTCGGAATTTCACATAACTCCCGTGCAACTCCCTGCAGGTCTGCCGGAACCGGGATAGCGTCAGCATTGAAGTTCCTGATTGCTGCAAAGTAGGCAGGCTCCCTGTATTCCCTGTCATAAACCGGTGCACCACCTCCCAAAACCAAACTCTCTGCAGGCATTTCTGCTTCCAGTTCACCATGCATGTAAAAACGAAGTATGCCATCCAAAGTTACATGCCCTATTTCCGAGCATGGTAAATCCCATTTTTCAAAAACTTCAAGCACTTCTGCCTCCCTACCCTTCTCCACAATCATCAGCATACGCTCCTGACTCTCACTCATCAACAACTCCCATGCTTTCATATTTTGCTGACGCATGGGCACTTTATCCAGCTCAATGTGCATACCAACACCACCTTTGGCACTGGTTTCTGCTGTTGAACAAATAATGCCGGCAGCGCCCATATCCTGCATGCCAACAAGGGCTCCTTTAGGAATCAGCTCCAAACAAGCTTCCAGCAATTTCTTTTCCTGAAATGGATCACCTACCTGAACAGCCGGAAGCTCCTGTGTGCTTTCCTCTGTAATGTCAGCTGAAGCAAAAGAAGCACCTCCGATGCCATCTTTTCCTGTAGCAGATCCAACAATAAATACTGGATTCCCTTCTCCAGCTGCTGTAGCGCTAACTGTTTGTCCAACTTTAACAATGCCCACACTCATTGCATTGACAAGGGGATTGGTATGGTAACAGGATTCGAAATATACTTCCCCACCTACTGTAGGTACGCCAAAACAATTCCCATAGTGTCCGATTCCCGCAACAACTCCTTTGAGGAGGTGACGGGTTTGCTGATCCTGAATATTACCAAAACGAAGGGAATTCAAAGCGGCAATTGGCCTTGCCCCCATGGTAAAGATATCCCTGTGGATTCCCCCCACGCCTGTAGCAGCACCTTGAAAAGGTTCGATGGCGGAGGGGTGGTTATGCGATTCTATCTTGAAAACGACGCCATAGCCATCACCAATATCAGCAAGACCCGCATTTTCTTCCCCTGCCTTTACAAGCAACCGGCTACCATCTCTCGGAAGCGTTTTAAGCCATTTGATTGAATTCTTGTAAGAACAGTGTTCGCTCCACATGACAGAATAAGCTGCCAGTTCATTGAAATTGGGCGTTCTTCCCAGGATTTGTTTTATGCTCTCAAATTCTTCGGGGAGCAACCTGAGTTGCTTGGCTGTTTCTACTGTTGTTTCCATGATATTAATAAGAAACGCAAAGTTACTTAAAAGGCATAAAGACGCAAAAGCAATTGGCGTTTAATCCCACATCAATGCATAACAATGCGTATACTTCCAATTAAATATAATGAAGCCTGAACAAACCAGGCCTAAACAAGCCGTTTTTGATGTGATTTTTTGAAAACAATTGCTGAAACAACTGAATTTGCGGACTTTTGCAGTTCAATCAGAAACATATGCAATCTTTAAGGTTTAAAGCCATTGACAACCTCACTGCAGTAAATGATGAGGTGAAAGTAAATAGTCCCGCTAAAATCACAGCCATTTTTGGCGAACATGTTTTTACGCTGAAAACGGCAAGGGAATACCTGAGCGATGATGCGTTTAAGAGTCTGAATAATTCAATTAAATCCGGACAAAAAATCGACAGAAACATAGCCAATCACATTGCTGCAGGCATGCGCCACTGGGCTCAGAGCAAGGGTGTTACCCATTATACACACTGGTTCCAGCCCCTTACGGGTTCATCCGCAGAAAAGCATGATTCATTTTTCACTTTAAAGCCAGACGGATCCGCTATTGAAGAGTTTGACGGCAATGCATTAACACAGCAGGAACCGGATGCCTCATCATTTCCAAGCGGCGGTATCAGGGCTACTTTTGAAGCAAGAGGATATACCGCATGGGACCCCACTTCGCCAGCATTCATCATGAATATCGGCCATGGTATGACCCTTTGCATTCCTACCATTTTTGTTTCCTACACGGGAGAATGCCTTGATTACAAAGCGCCACTTATAAAATCGATTGAAGCACTGAACAAAGCAGCTGTTGATGTCTGTCATTATTTCGACAAGAATGTTGGCAAAGTAACTGCAACCCTGGGATGGGAACAGGAATACTTTCTGATTGACGAGGGACTGGCCAATGCAAGACCAGATCTGCTGATGACCGGCAGAACGGTATTCGGACATGCCCCGGCAAAGGGACAGCAGCTTGAAGACCATTATTTTGGATCTATCCCGGAGCGGGTGTACGACTTCATGCGCGACTTTGAGTATGAATCTTACCGCCTGGGCATCCCGCTTCGCACAAGACACAATGAAGTTGCCCCAGCTCAATTTGAGTGTGCGCCAATATTCGAAGAACTCAACCTGGCAGTTGACCATAATACCCTGTTAATGGATGTGATGGCCAGGGTAGCCAAGAGACACAAGCTTCGTGTCTTGTTGCATGAAAAACCTTTTGCTGGCATCAACGGCAGTGGCAAACACAACAACTGGAGCATGGCTACAGATACCGGTGTCAATCTCCTCGCGCCAGGAAAAACACCCAAAACCAATTTCATGTTCCTGGCATTTTTTGTCAACACCATAAAAGCTGTTCACGATCACGCCGATCTTCTCCGGGCTGCAATTGCCTCTGCCGGCAACGACCACAGGCTGGGGGCCAACGAGGCACCACCTGCCATTATTTCTGCTTACATTGGGCGCTACCTGACCAAGGTACTGGATGAAGTGGAGAGCAGGGTAAGCGAAAAATTTGATGAGCAGGATGAAGTGATGCTGAAACTGGATATCCATAAAAATATTCCGGAACTCTTGCTTGATAACACAGACAGAAACCGCACCTCACCATTTGCATTCACCGGTAATAAATTTGAATTCCGGGCAGTCGGTTCTTCGGCAAATTGTGGCTATAACATGACTGTGCTCAACACAATCATGGCTGAAACCTTAACGAGATTCAAAACAGAAGTTGATGCACACATTGAAAAAGGGGAGAAAAAAGAAGTTGCCATCATGCATGTGCTGAAATCTTATATAAAAACTGCCAAAAATGTGCTGTTCGAAGGTGATGGTTATAGCCAGGAATGGCAGGAGGAAGCAGCCCGACGTGGACTTCCCAATTTCAAGACCACTCCGTTGGCACTAGATGCCTTGGTGACAGACAAAGCGAAACAACTGTTCAAGAAACATAAGGTCCTCTCTCATACTGAACTTGAGGCAAGACATGAAATTGAACTTGAAAAATACATCAAGCATGTTCAGATTGAAGGGCGTGTGATGGGCGACCTTGCAGGCAATCACATTCTCCCGGCAGCTATTAGGTACCAGAACATCCTAATCGCCAATATAAGCGGACTCAAAAACATAGGCTTACCTGAATCGGCCTATGCGGCCCAGATTAAGATACTGGCTGAAATTTCTGAGCACATCAACAAAGTCCTGGTTCTCGCAGAAGAAATGACTGAAGCCAGAAAATCAGCTAATACACTTACCTCTTCAAGGGAAAAAGCCATTGCCTATTGCGATAAGGTAAAACCTTATTTTGAAGATATCCGTTACTCCGTGGATAAGCTTGAATTGCTGGTTGATGATTCTGAATGGGAACTGCCGAAATACAGGGAAATGCTTTTCCTTAGATAAAAATCTCAGGTAAATAACTCTTCAAACAAATAGAAAAGCCCTCGTCTTAAACGGGGGCTTTCCATTTTAATAACATACAACAGTTACTGCATTTTGAATGTATCCAAAAACTTGGTGGTAAAGTTTCCTTTTATGAAGTCTTCATTCCGCATCAGTTGCTGATGGAAAGGAATTGTTGTTTTGATACCTTCAATAACATACTCACTCAATGCCCTGCTCATGGTGTCAATAGCTTCCTTTCTCGTCCTTGCCACAGCAATTATCTTGGCAATCATGGAATCATAGAAAGGAGGAATAACATAACCTGCATAAACATGCGAGTCTATTCGGATACCATGTCCACCAGGCTGATGCAGTACGGTGATCTTACCCGGACTCGGACGGAAATCCATATAAGGGTCTTCTGCATTGATACGACACTCAATGGCATGCATTTCAGGGAAGTAATGTCTGCCTGAAATAGGTTCTCCCGCAGCAATTTTAATTTGCTCCTTGATCAGATCAAAATTGGTAACCTCTTCTGTTACACAGTGTTCAACCTGAATCCTGGTATTCATTTCCATGAAATAAAAATTCCTGTGTTTATCCACCAGAAACTCAATGGTACCAACACTTTCATAGCCTATGGCTTCCGCGGCTTTAACGGCTGCAGCACCCATCCGCTCGCGCAGCTCGTCTGTCATGAATGGTGATGGCGATTCTTCCACCAGTTTTTGGTGACGACGCTGGATTGAGCAGTCACGCTCACTCATGTGGCAAACTTTACCATACCTGTCTCCTGCTACCTGAATTTCAATATGTCGAGGCTCCTCAACAAATTTCTCCATGTAAACCCCATCATTCTTGAAAGAAGCTGCTGCTTCAGTTCTGGCAGAATTGTAAGCTTTTTCTATTTCACTTTCTTCCCATACCACACGCATGCCTTTACCTCCACCACCTGCAGTAGCTTTCAAAATAACAGGATAGCCAATTTCTTTTGCAATACCCTTAGCTTCATCAACACTTTCCAGCAACCCTCCACTGCCGGGAACAACAGGTACACCAGCTTTTATCATGGTCTCCTTAGCAGTGATTTTATCCCCCATAGACCTGATCTGATCAGGTGTTGGTCCGATGAATTTAATCCCATGCTCCCCACAGATTTCTGCAAATCGGGCATTTTCTGCCAAAAAGCCATAACCCGGATGAACAGCATCTGCGTTCGTTATCTCCATGGCTGCCATGAGGTGGGGAATGTTCAGGTATGAGTCCGCACTGGCAGGCCTGCCAATACAAACTGCCTCATCGGCAAACTTTACGTGCAAACTGTCTTTGTCTGCGGTGGAATAAACCGCAACGGTTTTAATCCCCATTTCCCTGCATGTTCTGATTACACGAAGTGCAATCTCGCCCCTGTTTGCAATCAATATCTTGTTGAATCCCTTCTTCAAATCTGTTGTCATGCCATTTGTTTGAATGAATTAATAGGTTAAGCAGTCTGTCTGATTAGGCAGGCTCAACGAGGAACAAAGGCTGATCATACTCAACTGGAGTAGAATCCTCCACAAGTATTTTTACAATTTTGCCAGACACTTCACTTTCTATTTCATTGAAAAGTTTCATTGCTTCAATTATACAAACTGCTTTACCCGGTTTCACTTCATCACCTTCTTCAACGAAATCAGGCTTACCAGGTCCGGGCTTTCTGTAAAAAGTACCAATCATCGGGCTCTTTATGGTTATCAGATTGTCCGCTGCCTTTGGAGCCGGAGCAGCTGATGCAACAGGAGCCGCCGCAACAGCAGCAGGAGCCGGAGCCGCAACAGGCTGAAACTGGACTGTAGGTTGAGCTGTAACATATTTGTCTTCTTTCTGCCTGATGGTAATCTTAAATTCTTTTTCTTCAATGGTCAGCTCGCTGATGCTCGACTTATTGACCATTTTAACGAGGTCCTGAATTTGTTTGAGATCCATAAAGAATAATTTTAATATTTTATTCGGGCCGTAAAGGTGTATCAAAAATGATTTACAGCCAAATTAAATTCACGTTGTTTTTGAATAAAAAAACCCGATTTTTATAAAAAATCGGGCCAAATTAGCTTAAAAAGCGGTTATTTTATTGAATTTTACTCTTTCACACGCTCCACGTATTCACCGGTTTTGGTGTTTATTCGGATTACATCACCCTCATTAACAAAAAGAGGTACGTTGACAGTTGCACCTGTTTCAATTTTAGCAGGCTTCAGCGTTCTTGTGGCCGTATCTCCTTTTAGTCCAGGCTCTGAATAGGTTACTTTAAACACAACCTTATCGGGAAGTTCAACAGACATTGGAGATTCAGTCTCTGTGTTTATAAGTACAGAAACTTCCTGGTCTTCTTTCAGGAACTGAGGAGCATCTACAAGTGTTTCCGCAACAGCAATCTGCTCATAAGTTTCATTGTCCATAAAGTTATAGCCGGTATCATCCTTGTAAAGAAACTGATAACTTTTCCGCTCCACTCTAACCGGATAGATGGTATCACCACTGTTCCAGGTTTTTTCTATGGACCTGCTGTTATCAACACCTTTGAGTTTAGCCCAGACTTTGGCTGCGGCACGGGCGGTTTTGTTTTCACCGAACTCTACGATGGTGTACAAACTGCCATCCAGCTTGATAATCATTCCCCTTGAGATATCTGACGTATTTGCCATAACTATGATTTGAGTGGGCAAAGGTAAGCCAATTTGGCAAATAACATCATACCTTTGCGGCGCAAACAATCTATTATACTTATAAACCATTTCAAATGAAAGTAACTGTAATTGGAGCCGGAGCTGTTGGCGCTACATGTGCCGATAACATTGCCCGTGCAGGCGTATGTACGGAGCTGGTTTTGCTCGACATTAAAGAAGGACTTGCTGAAGGCAAGGCACAGGACATGCAACAGACTGCAGCCCTGCTGGGATTTGATACCGTAATCACAGGATCTACCAATGACTATTCAAAAACAGCTGGTAGTGAGGTTGTTGTAATTACTTCAGGAATCCCGAGAAAGCCCGGCATGACCAGGGAAGAACTTATTGGAACGAACGCCGGAATAGTAAAAGGCGTTTGTGAAAATGTTTTAAAATATTCACCAGACACCATCATCATTGTCATCAGCAATCCTATGGATACCATGACATACCTGGCATTGAAATCAACCGGGTTGCCCAAAAACAGGATTATTGGCATGGGTGGCACATTGGACAGCAGCCGATTCAAATACCAGCTCAGCCAGCACCTAGGCTGCAGTGCCGGCGACCTGAATGCCATCGTGGTAGGCGGACACGGAGATACTACCATGATTCCCCTGATCAGCAAGGCTACCTGGAACAGCATCCCGGTTACACAGTTCCTCACGGAAGAGCAGCAACAAAAGATTGTAGCCGATACCATGGTTGGTGGCGCCACACTCACTAAACTCATTGGAACTTCTGCCTGGTACGCACCTGGAGCGGCAGGAGCGGCACTGGTTAAAAGTATCCTGAGGGATGAGAAAAAATTATTTACGTGTTGTGTTGCGCTTGAGGGAGAATACGGACAATCTGATATCTGCTTAGGCGTACCTGTAACCATTGGAAAGCAAGGCTGGGAAAAAATATTACCACTCGAACTGACTCCATCAGAGCAGGAAGCATTTGAAAAAAGTGCAGCTGCTGTAAGGTCGATGAATGAAGTGTTAGGATAGAACCAGGGAATAGGGAGTAGTTGCAATTATCATCCCATAACTAAGTTCATAAAAATAGTGAAGGCGTTCTCATATAGGACGCCTTCACTATTTTTATGAACCAGTGCTTATTTGATGAATTAAATGATTCTGATTTTAGAAAATCAAAGTTGAAATTCTATTTCAGGTAGGATTTTATAAATCTCACCTGCCCCAAAAAGAATTCCTACTTTCAGTGTTTATTTTTTGCGGACCAAAACACCAAATACCTATTGCTTAAGCAAAACCCTATCAATTAAATGAATCACACCATTAGATCCCATGAGGTTAGTTCCAATAATATTTGAAGTAGAAGCATTTCCAGAACCTTTTACAGTTGCACCATTTACCAATGATATTGTAACTGTTCCACCTGCAAGTGTTGTTGGCTGTGCACCCTCAGTTAAGTCAGAAGAAAATACCCTTCCAGCCAAAACATGGTAAGTCAATATAGCAGCGAGTACATTCGGATCAGCCGCATTTATGCCATCTATTGAAGCAAATCCTGCATCACGAAATGCTTGGTTGGTTGGTGCAAAAACAGTAAAGACTCCTCCACTGGATAATATTGCTGCAACGTTTACGCTTCCTTGACTTGCCCTAACAACTGCAGCGGCCAGATAAGATAGGGTTGTATCAGCTAGGACGGACTCAACAAGGTTTCCAACTGGGGGTATCAGTACTTTTGAAATTGTATGAAGCACACCATTACTGGCTACAATATTAGCAGTCTGCACTTTAATACCATTAACATATACTCCAGATGAATTTTTTGTAACAAAAACAGAGTCGGCTGATGCTGTTATAACTTTTGCATTAGGTCCGTCTGGGAGTTCGGAGGCTGTGTACTTTACATCGATGGTGTGATAAAGCACAATCGTTTTCAGCTGATCTGAGCTAAGGCTGTTGATTAAAGTCGCATCAATTTTTGATGCTGCAAATGCTTCATTTGTTGGTGCAAATAGTGTTAAAGAGGCTGCTGCGCTGTCCAATTTTGATGAGAGACCGGATTTTTGTACAGATAAATCTATGAGTGAAAGATCTGACCTACTCGCAATTTCACCTTTTATGGTTGCTAATTTTACTTCAGGAATATCTTCATCCTTTTTACAGGAAATAATTAGCATATAAAAGAGTACTATGCTGATAAATGAAGAAAAAATAGACGCTGTGTGTTTCATATTATTTGGTTTTATGACACCAATTTATACCCGACAACAAATCACACCAATGATCTATATGTATAATTTTCGAATAGATATCGAATGATAAAAAACTATTCCTAT
Organism: Chitinophagaceae bacterium; assembly: GCA_044372235.1. Lineage (GTDB taxonomy): Bacteria > Bacteroidota > Bacteroidia > Chitinophagales > Chitinophagaceae > Pollutibacter. The sequence continues at coordinate 4,937 of JBILSG010000024.1, read as the reverse complement.
TCCTCCACGTAATCAAGATCCTTGTGAAACGTTTCTTCAGTAAAAACAAGGGCAATTAGTGCAACCCCTACCACAATCACTGCCGTCACTATTCCGCTTTTGACCATTGACCAATGCAGCGATTTGATAAAATAACTATTGAACAAAATATTCATCAATGGCAAAGAGCCACGGACCATATTGGGTATTGTGGTAGCCGCAGTAGCCCTGAGGTTTGTCCCGAAATGCTCTGCACCCATGGTAACTATGATTGCCCAAAAACCAGAAGCATATCCCAGAAAGAAACAGATGACATACATAGTTGTGTCTGAACTGTTAAACGGACTGAAATACAAACCTATAGTCAGGATACAGCAAGCATACATAAAATACAAGGCTTTCTTCCGACTTTGGTAATACTGACTGATTACGCCAACCGTTATATCGCCAAAGGCATTACCAATATAACCATACATCACACATGCACCTGCAACCAGTGTGGTGCTGCCAAACAATTCAATTGCGAATCTGTTGCTGAGTGTAATCAGGATACCAACAATAAACCAGGAAGGTATCCCTACCAGGATAGCCAGGATATATTTTCTAAACAAAGCTGGCCTACTAAACAGCTGGAAAAGATTTCCTTTCTGAACTTTTTCTGCAGCAACCCGCTTGAACATCAAACTTTCTGCAACACTAACCCTTAACAGCAAAAGTGCTATACCCAATACGCCACCAATCTTATAACACAAACGCCAATCACCTGTAAATTTAAAAATGAGGTATGCCAGTACTGCTCCGAAAACACCAACGCCCGCAATGAAGCTCGTCATGATACCCCTTTTGTTCTTTGGCATCATTTCACTCACTAGGGTAATTCCTGCTCCCAGTTCTCCAGCCAGTCCAATTCCTGTTATAAACCTGAGGAGTGCATACTGATTAACAGACTGAACAAACCCATTGATGAAATTTGTGATGGAATACAATAATATCGAACCAAACAAAACACTGAGCCTTCCGCGCTTATCACCCATTATACCCCATAATATTCCTCCCAGAAGCAGGCCAGTCATCTGCCAGTTGATGATCATGGCACTTGCACTAACAATCTGAGAATCCGGAACACCAATATCACGAAGGCTTGGCTCACGCACAATAGAAAAAATCAACAGATCGTAGATATCAACAAAATAACCTAGGGATGCAACCAGGATCAGAAAACGTGACGATTTTGTCAAAGAAGGCACAGAAAGCATAACAGTAAATTTGGATTGAGGCGAGATTAATAATACTGTCTCATCAAATGGATAAAAACATTTTATGGGTACAAAGTATACATTTATTTGAAAAAACTGTACATTGAAGACCCTTTAAATCAAATGGATGAAGCAGAAACAAAACAATAAGGTAGTACTTACAATCATCATTGCAGCATTAGGATATTTTGTGGACATCTATGAATTGTTACTGTTCTCTATAGTCAGAAAACCAAGTCTGCTTGGCATTGGTGTTGAGGATCTTGCCATACCCATGTTGGAAGCCAGCACCAAAGTTATCAATTGGCAAATGACCGGCCTGCTCCTTGGAGGAATCCTGTGGGGTGTTCTTGGAGACAAAAAAGGAAGACTCAGTGTATTATTCGGTTCCATTCTCCTATACTCTATAGCAAATTTCGCTACAGGTTATGTGCAGACTATTGAGCAGTATGCCTGGGCAAGGTTTATTGGCGGAATCGGATTAGCTGGCGAATTAGGAGCAGGAATTACCCTGGTAAGTGAATTACTCCCACGCAGCAGGAGGGGATTAGGCACATCCCTTGTTGCAGGAGTAGGCCTGCTCGGTGCGGTCTTTGCCTATTTCATTTTCAAAATGACAAACGACTGGCGTTTATGCTATAAAATTGGAGGCGTGTTGGGGATAGGATTACTGCTTATGCGGGTAAGCATCATGGAAAGTCTCATGTATCAAAAAGCTAAACTTGAACATGTACAGAAAGGAAATTTTTTCATGTTTTTCACAAATATCACAAGGTTCAGAAAATATGCACTGGCCATTCTAATCGGCTTACCAACCTGGTATGTAATTGGTATCCTGATGAATTATTCAAACAGGTTTGCAACAGACCTCTATCCCAATAACCTGATTGACTCCGGGAAGGCCACAATGTTTGGCTATATCGGTATTTCTCTGGGAGACATAGCGATTGGATTTGTAAGCCAGTATTTTAGGAGCAGAAAGAAAGCGTTATATATTTTTTACGGACTGACAATCATTGCTTGTGGATTGTATTTCAGTCCGCTCAACAACCAGGATGCTTCCATGTATTTCATATGTGGACTACTTGGCTTCAGCAGTGGTTTCTGGGCCATTTTTGTTACCATGGGAGCAGAACAGTTTGGCACTAACATGAGGGCAACAGCAGCCACTACCATTCCCAACATGGTGAGAGGTTCATTACCACTTATGAACATGCTGTTCCTCAACCTGTTTCAGGAAACCTGGAACTGGGACTTACTCACAAGCGGAATAATCACAGGCGTTATAGTGATCGTGATAGCCATTGTTTCAGCCTGGTTCACAGAAGAAACCTTCATGAAAAAACTCAACTACGTAGAAAAGGATTAATTGCTTTGGGCCAGATTTCATGACATAAAGCCAAAATCACTTGTAAAATAAATGACTATTTTTTAGGCTTGCGAAGCAATCTTATGATGACAGGGGCTGTGGTAACCAAGATAATACCCAATACAATCAACTCCAAACGATCCTTGAGATCAAACCCAAACTGATTAAGAAAGAATTTATACAAATAATGTCCTGCAAACAGCATGCTTACGGCCCAGGAAATTGAGCCAATGACGTTATAAAGGGTGAATTTATGCCGCTCCATGCGTACAATACCAGCAATTATCGGAGCAAAAGTGCGGATAATCGGAAGAAATCGTGCAAAAACGATTGCACCTCCACCATGTTTGTCATAGAACTCTTTAGCTGCAAACAGGTGCTTTTTCTTGAAGAAAAATGTGTCCTTCCTGCTGAAAAGGAATGGCCCACTTGCTGCGCCAAACCAATAGCCAACCATGTTACCCAAAACGCCTGATAGAATTACGAGTATGGCAATAAGCACCAGATTAATCAAATCGTTATCAAACTGAAACAATTCTGCGGCTAGTTCATTGCTGTAAATGCCAGCCACAAAAAGGAGGGAATCTCCCGGGAGGAAAAAACCGGCAAATAATCCAGTTTCTGCAAAAACTATAAAGAGGAACAGCCACAAACCGCCATGCTGAATGTAAAACTCAGGATTTAAAAAATCTTTCCACTGTATCGCCAACTCAATCATAATCATTGATTTTTATATTTTTTATGCAACCTCACCAACCGGTGATTCCAGTTCACCTTCCCATTTGCTGACAGCAGTTGTAGCCAGGGCATTCCCTACAACATTGGTCATGGTTCTGAACATATCACAAAAGTGATCTATAGGTATAATCAGGGCAATGCCTTCGGGAGGAATATTAAACATAGCGCAGGTTGCTGTTACAACTACAAGCGACGCCCTTGGCACCCCAGCGATACCCTTGCTTGTAAGCATTAGGACCAACAACATGGTTAGTTGCGTGCCAATATCCAGGTGAATGCCATAAGCCTGTGCAATGGCAAGACTGGCAAAAGTCATGTACATCATGCTGCCATCCAGATTAAAACTGTAACCCAAGGGCAGGATAAAGGATACAATCTTGTCTTTGCAGCCAAATTTCTCCAGTTCGGTGGTAAGTTTTGGAAAGACAGCCTCACTGCTTGTGGTACTGAAAGCGATGAGCAAAGGCTGTGAGATTGTTTTCAGCAGTTCCCAAAGCCGCTTACCCAAAATGAAATAACCGACAGTAAGCAAAAGCACCCAAAGTCCGGCTATTCCTGCCAGGAATGCAAACAAATACTGTCCGTAAAACACAAAGACTTCCAGTCCTTTAGTAGCTATAACTGCTGCTATTGCCCCAAAAACACCGATGGGGGCAAAATTCATAACATACCCCACCATTTTTAAGATAATATGCGCCATAGCATCAAGTGCCTTAACTACAACCTGTCCTTTCTCTCCAAGAGCAGTAGTTCCAACCCCAAAAAAGATACTGAATACAACAAGCTGAAGGATTTCGTTGGTTGCCATCGCTTCTATCACACTTTTGGGAAACACATGCTCTATAAATTTTTGAAGTGAAAACTCCTGGGTTTTCCCAATCAGATCCTTTGCCCCCTCCATATCAGCAGAATCAAGTCTGATAGCTGCCCCTGGCTGAAAGAAGTTAACCAGCAGCATCCCCAGCAATAGACTCGCCAGAGAAGCAGACACGAACCAAAGCATCGCCTTACCGCCCACCCTGCCTACTGCGCCAAGATCACCCAATTTGGCAATACCTACTACAAGTGTAGTAAACACAAGGGGGGCAATGACCATCTGCACAAGCCGTAAAAAAATTGTTGTTAGCAGTTTTATGTTGGTGGAAAAACTTTTTATATACTCCGGTGAAGACTGTGTATGTATAATATATCCTGCAGCAATACCCAATACCATTGCTATCAGAATATATAAAGTCAACTTTCCAGATGCGCCCTTCATTGTTTCTCGTTTTATGCTTAAGACTTGTAAAATAAAGGATTTAGATGGATTTCAGAATTTTATTTGAGCGCAAAATAAAATGTACAATGAATAAAATAATTGGCTATTTTAGGACCTTGTAGTACCAAATAACCAAATTATCTGTCATGAGTTTATTCAGAAGAAAATCATTGGAGGCATTGCTTTCGCAGGCCGAAGATTCGGAAAAGGGACTCAAACGTACCCTTGGAGCTGGCAACCTGATTGCACTTGGCATCGGCGCCATTATTGGTGCGGGTTTGTTCGTCCGCACAGCTGCAGCTGCTGGACAGGCTGCAGGCCCTGGTGTAACCCTTTC
>JBILSG010000224.1:0-4549 GCA_044372235.1 Chitinophagaceae bacterium | reverse complement strand
CAGTGAAGATGGAACTGTCAAGTCCCGGTTCAAAACCCACGACGGCCATAAAATCGAGGGTGTCCTGATCCCAACAGAAGAAAGGCTCACTGCATGTGTTTCGTCACAGATCGGATGCAGCTTGAGTTGTAAATTTTGTGCTACAGGCTTTCTTGAGAGACAACGAAACCTGACTTTTGATGAAATCTATGATGAGGTTGTGTTGATCAATCAGCAGGCACAGAAAACACATGAGAAAAAGCTCACCAACATCGTGTTCATGGGTATGGGCGAACCTTTGTTGAATTACAGAAGTGTGCTTAAGGCAATAGAAAGGATAACCGCACCAGACGGTTTGGGTATGAGTCCGCGCCGGATTACAGTTTCTACCGCAGGCGTTGCCAAAATGATCCGACAACTAGGAGATGATCAGGTGAAATTCAAACTGGCACTTTCGCTCCACGCGGCCAATGATAAAAAGCGTAGTGAAATCATGCCCGTTAATGAAACCAATGACCTGAATTCACTTATTGATGCTTTAAATTATTTTTACAAGCAGACAAAAAATGAAATCACCCTGGAGTATATCCTTTTTGATAATTTCAACGACTCACTCGAAGATGCTGCTGAACTCATGAAGGTCTACCGGCAGGTGCCTGCAGACCTGGTGAATATCATCGAGTATAATCCCATCGATTTTGCGAGGTTTAAGAAGCCTTCGGAAGAAAAAACAGCAGCCTTTATGCAGTTCCTGGATAAAAACAGGGTAAATACAAGGTTGAGGAAAAGTCGCGGTAAAGATATTGATGCGGCATGCGGTCAACTTGCCAACAAGTAAAAGGCAATGGGTGTCTTTGTGATCAAAGGCCATCATGATAATGTATATTTAGTTAATCCCTGTTGAAAAACAGTAAATCAGCAACATGAAAAGAACAGACAACTTTGACAAGTTCGCTTCCCGGAAGAAGAACAGCGCCATCAAGGAAGAATTCAGGCAAGAGAAAAAGAAATTCAAAAAAGAGCGCTCTGAGGCCATTGAAAAGAAAAAACTAGAACTCCGGGCAGCCCACGCTGGCACTAGCTCAAAACCACACCAACACCAGGTAGTAAAGAAAACAGGCAGGCCTTCCGAAAACGACCACCGCGCACCAATTACAGTGCGCAAGGAAGATAAATCCATGCCTTTAAACAAATATGTAGCACATTGTGGTGTCTGCTCCCGAAGAGACGCTGTGGAACTTATTAAAGAAGGCAAGCTTAAAGTAAATGACGTTATTGTTACAGAGCCTGGCTTTAAAGTTGAACCCAATGCCCTGGTGTTTTTTTCAGGTAAACGAATTTTTCCGGAGAAAAACCTGGTTTATATACTTCTGAATAAACCCAAAGATTACATCACCACTTCTGAAGATCCCGAAGGCAGGAAAACGGTGCTGGATCTTATTAGGGGGGCAACCATCGAAAGGGTATTCCCGATTGGCCGACTTGACCGGAACACTACAGGTGTTTTGTTGCTTACCAATGATGGCGATATGACCCAGAAGCTGTCTCACCCGTCTCATGAAGTTCGTAAAATTTATGAGGTGAAGTTGGATAAGCCGCTCGGGAAACTTGACTTTGAGCGGGTGCTGCGCGGACTAGAACTGGAAGACGGTTTTGTTAGAGCTGATGCGCTGGCGTACTCTGATCCCAAAGACAAATCAATTATTGGCATAGAATTGCACAGCGGAAGAAACAGAATTGTAAGAAGAATATTTGAATCACTGGGGTATGATGTCCGTAACCTGGATAGGGTGATGTTTGGTAACCTCACCAAGAAGAATGTGGAGCGTGGGAAATGGCGGTTTTTGAATGAGAAGGAAATCAGGTTGCTTAAATTCATGAACAGTTCTTTCATAAAAAAATCTGATGCTTCACTGGTACCGCAAACCAGTCGTTTTGAAGATTATGATGAAGTACCGGAATTGGAATTACCTAAGGCCACCTCTCCTGAGCCTGAAAAAAAGAAGCCTGCAACACGTCAGCGCAAAACACTTGATGGAAAGAAAATTTTGCAGGTTAATCCCAATAAGCCAGCTGGTCCTAAAACACTTAAATTGTCTGGAAAGCAGCCTTCAACTGGCAGGCAACAGTCAGAGCAGCGTCCCAGACCTGATTTTGAAAACAAAACAGATCAGGTTATTAAAAAATGGGAGGACAGGGTTGGTAAAGATGGCGGCAATGGCAGCTTTGGGCAGACGCCCCGTCAGGGAAAACCGGTTGCCGTGAAACGCAGGGATGAGGGTACTCACCAGGGCAAAAATTTTACTGCAAGAGGCAAGAGCAGTTCGGGCAAATCTTTTCCAGTCAAAAAAAGAGATGACGGGAACAGTCCATTTAAACCAACCCGAACCAAACGTTTTTGATTATGCATGCAATGCCTCAATTGATCTACAGTGATGAAAATCTGCTGGCAGTTAACAAGCCATCAGGTTGGTTGTCTATTCCTGATCGCCATGATGCTGAACTGCCATCTGTCAGTAAATGGCTGGAGGGGAAAGGTGGAAGAATATATATTGTACACCGTATTGACAAGGACACCAGCGGTTTGATGTTGTTCGCCCGCAATGAAGTTGCGCACAAATACTACAATGGTTTATTTCAGCAGCGAAATCTTGAAAAGCATTATTTTGGACTGGTTTCCGGTGTTTTCAGTGAGGATGCAGGCGTTTATGATCAGCCTATAGAAGAACACCCTGTCATACCCGGAAAGATGCGTGTAGGAAGGAAAGGCAAGGCCGCGATAACCCATTACCGGGTGCTGGAACAGTTCAGGGGTTATTCCTGGGTAGCCTTTCAGATTGAAACCGGAAGAACCCATCAGATCAGGGTTCATCTTCAGAATGCCGGGCATTCGCTTGTATGCGATCCCATTTATGGCAGTGCTGATCCTGTTCTCCTTTCATCATTTAAAAAGAAATTCAACCTCTCTAAAAAAGAGGAAGAAGAAAGGCCCTTGCTTTCCAGGCTGGCTTTGCATGCCTCAAGGGTTGCCTTCATAAATTTACAGGGCGATTCAATGTCTGTTGAAGCACCACTGGCTAAAGACCTTGAAGCAACTTTGAAGCAACTTCGGAAATGGGGGAGTGGTTCAAGAAAATAGGATACTTGGTCTCCAAAATGTGGTGGATTTTATAATCTGATTCTACTTACCATGTAGGTTGAACTTATCCGAATAGAATTTGCCAGTTTCCGTGCAGGTCTGCTTGCTGAAGTTCCATTTGTTTTCCTGTAGACAGCTTTTTTACAACTACAGTACCGCTCTCTGCTTCCTTTGAGCCAAGTATCATCACCCAGTCAATCTGTTTGCGTTCTGCGTACTTGAATTGTTTATCGAACTTAACAGGCTCGTGATAAATTTCAGTCGCAATGCCTGTAGCCCTCAGTTTTTCTGCTAATCCGAGAACAGCTTTTATTTCATTTGAACCAGTATTGAAAAGGAGCACATCTGTTCCCTTCTGAAGCGTTTCCGGAAAAGCTTTGAGCTCCTCCATGACATCATAAATTCTATCCACCCCAAAAGAAACACCCACTCCTGCAATGCCTTTTACACCGAATAGTCCGGTAAGGTCGTCGTAGCGTCCGCCACCACCTATACTGCCCATCTGGACAGTAACAGCTTTTACTTCAAATATGGTACCTGTATAGTAATTTAATCCTCTGGCGAGTGATAGATCTATAACCAGTTCTGCAAGACCAGCTCCTTCGGGCTTGGACGTCTGATACAAGTCAAGCACAGTTTTTAATTCACTAATCCCATCCAGCCCCGACTGAATTGTACTGAAAAGTTCAGTCAGTTGCTGTAATTTGGTTTCATTGCTACCGGCAATTGCGATGAATGAAACAATTGTTTCAACCTGTTCCATGGAAAGGCCTTTGGAAACCAGTTCATCCTTCACCTTTTCAATCCCGATTTTATCCAGTTTATCAATGGCAATCGTGATGTCCATCATCATGTCTTCACCCCCGCAAAGTGCTGCCAGGGCAGTGAGAATTTTCCTGTTGTTGATGTGGATGACAACAGGAATACCCAGTTTGTGAAAGACATGGGTATAAATCAATGCCAGTTCCGTTTCATGGAGGAGGGAGGTGCTTCCGGCTACATCTGCATCGCATTGCCAGAATTCCCTGTATCTGCCACGTTGTGGTCTGTCTGCCCGCCATACAGGCTGCATCTGAAACCTCTTAAAGGGCAGGGTGAGTTGACCGTGATTCATGGCAATGTAGCGTGCAAATGGAATTGTCAGGTCGTAGCGCAGTGCCCTTTCTGTAATACCTTTAGTTGTTTTGCCTTCCAATATGCTGTCGAAATCGCGGATTGCATTTTCACGCTTATCAGGATTATTAAGTCCGTTATTTAGGATTTTGAAAATAAGTTTATCCCCTTCCTCTCCATATTTCCCCATCAGCGTTTCTGTGTTTTCCATTGCCGGAGTCTCCAGCGGTTCAAAGCCGTAACTTTCAAAAACGCCCTGAATCGTGCGGAGGATATAGTTTCTTTTTCGCAGTACAGCTGCTGAAAAATCGCGCGTAC
>JBILSG010000223.1:0-4553 GCA_044372235.1 Chitinophagaceae bacterium | reverse complement strand
GTTGTCGAAATAATCACCCACAAAAATGTATCGCTGGGCGTTGTATTCCCTGTCTATTACTTTTTTCCAAAAGGGTCTTCCGTGAACGTCTCCGATGATGGCTGTTTTCAATGCTGGTGTTTTAAAAAATGATTACACAAGTTACGCAAGTTTTTTTCAAGTAGCAATTGAGTAGAAAAGGTGATGAAGGGCAGCATAAAATACATAACTTGTTTTTGGAAAAAATCACCATGCCAATCAATAAAAACAACGACCAGCGGTTTAAAATCCTGAACGAGTTGCTTCGTTCTCCAAGGTGGCACAGTATCAGGGAGATGGCCGATATCGTCAACGAACAGCTTGAGGAAGATGGCAAGAAGCCGGTAACAGACCGAACCATCCGGAACGACCTCGAAAGCATGCAGGATATTTATCTGGTTGAAGTTACTTGCAGGGATGGCAAGTACAAATATGCTGATTCTGATGATTCCATCGACAAGTTTTCGCTCAGCAATGATGAAAAGGATGTGATGGAGATGGCCAGGCATGCATTTGCCATTTTCAGGGGAACTCCATTTTTTGAACAGTTTGATTCCATTTTCAGTCGGATTACAGGCAGTGCCGTTTTGCGGAATATGCAACAAGGGGTTCATGACCAGCGCATTTATGCAGGAGAGCCTGGTGCTGATACAGGAGTCAGGTGGTTGCACATCATCTACCAAGCCATTGTGCAGCAAAAGAGTTTGAAGATTACTTACAGACCTTTTGGACAGCCCTTGAAGAAAAGAACCGTGAGTCCATATATCCTCAAGGAGTACCGCGACAAATGGTATATGGTGGCCCATGCGCGCGAGATTAAAAGGGATGTCAAAACCAATCTCTTCAAGTTGTACAGGATTGAAGCCATAGAACCAGCTTCGGAAACCTATGTGGAAGATCCATCTTTCAACCCATCCACTTTTTTCAAACATGCACTAGGTGTATTCCACAGCCATGATTTGCAGCCAGAATTGATACGACTTTTTTTCATCAAAGACATTGCACCGCTCATTTTGGAAAGTCCGCTGCATCCCTCCATGAAAGTGATCCGCAACAATGCAGAAGGCTTGGAGGTTAGTCTGTATGTTTTTAACACCATCGAACTCCGGAATCTGGTGCTTTCTTATGGGGCACAATGCAGGGTATTGGCACCGGAGGTGTTGAAGGGTCAGATTCGAGATGAATTGGTTACTGCATTGAAGGAGTATGAATGAAGTTCAAAGGAAGAAATAGGCTGCGGCAGCCATGGCACTCCGAGCGCCCGGACAATCCAGTTTGGCGATACGACGATTGTTCGTGTAATCAATCAGGTATTGGTTGTCGATTTTGGCGATGCGCTTGTTGGTGGTGTAATTGATGATGTATTGTCCGTCGAATTTAAGCAGCCTTTTGTAGGTGTTATAGGTAACCAGGAATTCACCATCGAATTTGTACATGCGTTGGTTTCCGGAGTAGGTATAAACATAATCGCCATCGACTTTCAGCACCCGTTGGTTTCCCGAATATGTGGCAATATAGCATTGTGATTGGGCACAATAACCTGCAAGCAGGAACAGGGTGGTGAGCAGTTTTTTCATGTTTTGGTGTTTCACAGTAAAGTTAAAAAGTAAACTTGAAAATAAGATAACATTGATGGAATTGGCTATCAGCAAAGGTGAAAGTTTATTTGTTTTAGTTATAATTTTTCCTTATATTAGGTATATGTGTGGAATTTTTCCATTCTTGCATCTCATCAGGCAATCGATTATGTTGTAATCCAGCATTGAATTCATACGCTTTAAAAAACCGGGCTGCGAAGCCCATTAAAATGTTATGCGTATGAAGTACAATCCATTTCAAGCTACAGGTAAGTATCAAGTCAATTCAGCGTTGGGCGAAACAGTAGAGCCGCCCCGTTATCTTTATCATTTGGATTTTTGTGGCGGTAGGTATCACTTGGACAATGAGTATTTGATGGATAAGCGGTTGAATATTGCCCGTGAAGGTCTCTTTGGCCGCGATATGGGCAATGGTGGTGTGTGGGCCAATGTTTACCAATCTTGCCCATTTTGGTGGTTTCCAATCACTTTGGATCTTTATGATTGCCGGGATGAATTATCGTCGAGGATGTTGGTGGGTTATTATGATGTTTGGCGCATTGATACCACTAAGGTTGTAAACCGTTGGTATATTGATCCCAACATGTGTTTGGGAGAGGTCCGGGATTTGTCGAAGTACCTTTATACGCCTGATTCCGTTCCAGGCAAAGCCCTGCAGTTATTCCATATGGAGTTGGATATGGATTTGTTGCAGCAATATCAGGTGTATCGTTTGGCCCCCTTACAGCCCATGAAGCAAGTCAATGACTATATCCGTTTTGTGCACCGCCGCAAACGGATTTATTATGACAGGGCTGCGTGATAAAAGCAGCTTTGTCATTGACTTAAATCAATTAAAATATTCCTACATTCGCAACTATAAAATAGTTGCATTGTAATAAAAGGAGATTGCTATGAAAAAGGATTTGATTACTTATAAAGGATTTTACGGCTCTGTTCATTACAGTGCTGCAGATGAGGTTTTTTATGGTAAGATAGAGGGTGTAACAGATCTTGTAACATTTGAGGGTGATTCAGTTGCTTCATTGCAATCTGCATTTCAAGAATCTGTTGAAGAATATGTCACTTTGTGTAAAGAACATAAGAAGCCTTTGCTGAAAAGCTACAAAGGCAGTTTCAATGTTAGAATTGATCCGGCATTGCATCAAAAGGCTGCCATTATTGCATCGCATGAAGGCATTTCCCTTAATCAATTGATCCAACGTGCCATAGAAAAAGAAGTTGAAGTCTCAACCTCGCGATAAGATCTCCAACAACTTCTGCTGCTCAGCTTCCCTGTTCCGCCACCAGGCTGCCGTCCAAAGGCGGATATACCTGTATCCTTCCTTCTCAAGCTGTTCCTGCCTGTAGGCATCGTTGTGCCAAAACAACTCATTGCTGTGGTAGGCGGCACCATCGGTTACAAGGGCAAATTTTACACCCGTTTGGGGATGGGTAAAGGCAAGGTCAATTACGAAACCACCGCATGCATATTTGGTTTGAACTGATTCTGAACCAAATATCGAACCTATCCACTGTGCAACGCCTTCTTCAAAAGATGATTTTTCTTGTAAGTTTATCATCGCTTGATTTCCAGCTTCAAGTAAGGATTTGATTTCTTGCAAGAGGGAAAGTTTGTTTTCTGCATTACCGTGACTGACATGGTTGCAATAGATGAGGTAAGCGAGGAGCCCCGACTTTCCACTCACGCGTTTGTCTTGCTCCAACTGCGCCTTGTATTCCAATTGTTTGTGTTGGGGAATGGAAGTGAGCACATACATCCTTTCCTTGGCTCGGGTGATGATTACATTTAAAAGTCGGTACCCGTTTTTCTGACTGATGGGACCAAATGACATCCTGAATGAACCATCCTTGCTGGCGCCGAAAGTAGTGGACATGATGATGATATCCCTTTCATCACCCTGGATGTTTTCGAGATTTTTTACAAAGAATCCTTGTTGATCGAGCGCGGTCATCTTGGCATGAAACTGTGCATCCTCATAGCGTAGCTTGTTGATCTTGTCGAGGATAAGGTTTCTTTGCACCAGGTTGAAAGTGGCCACACCCACAGATTTACTGGCTGGTATTTCACGCCTGAGCAATTGAATCACTTCATCAGCCTCCTGTTCATTCATCCTCATGGCATAGATACCATCGACCTGTTTGAATACAATGGGCGATTCCTTGATGGTGCCTGGCATGGGAATGAGTCTCGACCCATAAAAACAGGTATTGGAAAACGCAATCAGATCGGGGTGCCTGGAACGGTAGTGCATGTCGAGGTAGGTCTGGCTGTAACCCTCGTCAATCGCCCATTCCAACAAAGACTCTCGGTTGGCCATCTCCAGATCCAACTCCTCCATCAGGAGTTCCTCATCAGCCAAATCTTCATCTTCTGCATTTACATAGTCAAGCCTGCGGCTGCTTTCAAAATAACTGGACGGCGGCATCTGCTGGCTGTCGCCGGAAACAATGACCGACTTGCCGCGCAGCAGACTGCTGAAGGTGTCTTCAATCCGCAACTGGCTGGCCTCATCAAAAATCACCAGGTCGAAGAGGTCTGATTGAAGGGGAAAGAGGGAGCTGACTGCACCAGGGTTTGCCAGGATCAACGGGTGCATGTCTGTAAACGCTTCTGTATCTTGATGGATAATCCTGCGGAGGGAGTTTCTGGATTCTCCATTGGCACCACGCAGGTTGAACAGCTTCCTGAAACCGGTTTGGCTGCCTTCGTATTTCATCAGTCCGTCATTGAACCAAACCATGATGTTGTCATGGATCATGATGTCCTGCTTCTGTTTCAATTCCTGTTGGAGTGTAAGGATTTCATGCAGGTGGTGTTCATGTTCCGGATAGCGGTGTTCCTGGTGGGCTTTGGACAACATCGCATACAGTTCAAATTTTCTGTAGGTGATGCTCCAGTCTTCCTTTTGGCGCGACATGAACATGCGAACCACT
>JBILSG010000222.1:0-4601 GCA_044372235.1 Chitinophagaceae bacterium | reverse complement strand
AGGCACGCTGCCTGATGATGTTTATATAACCAACAGCTGCTGCTTTATCTGCTGCAGAACCAACTCTTGCGGCAGCTTCAGCATAAATCAGGTATTGCTCAGATAATCTGAATATCGGAAAATCAATGTCTACCCAGGTTAAATTAGAACCAACCGTGTTATTTTTCTTCACATTTCTGAATTTGGAAATAGCATATCCATCTTTGAAATTAGTCAGATCGTTGATTTCCATATTTTGTCCCTGCGTGAAGAACTGTGCTCTTTTATCTGCTGTACCATTGACATCAGGAAACAATGCCGGAAGGTTTTTGGTGGTGCGCAGACCAAACCATCCACCATCGATTCCATATTCTGCTGCAGTCATATCACCACCTACAGGTGCATGTGTGAGGAAGGTAGTACCGCCCCAGTTCTGTGTTTTCAAACCATCATAGTTGATGGTAAGAATAAACTCACTGGTATTGGTGTTGTTATCAGCACGCATCAGATGTGCATAATTTGGAATAAGGGTGTAACCAGCATCAATTACTTTCTTGGCATATGTCATGGCATCAGCATAACGTGCAGTACCCGTATAAACACCAGCATTCAGGTAAATTCTGGCAAGAAGAGATTGCGCAGCAGCCTTATCAGCGCGTCCATACTCATTGCCCCTTGCTGCTGGAAGGTCATTTTCGATAGCCTTCAGCTCAGATTCAACATATGCAAAAATTTCAGTGCGTGAAGACTGCTTAGGTGTGAAAGAGCCAAGGGCCTGCTCATCAGTTGCAAATGGAACGCTACCAAAGAGATCCATCAATACCCAGTATTGATAAGCACGCAGGAAGCGGGCTTCCAACTTGTATTTACGAATAGTTTCTGCATCAGTTCCAGCGATACCTCTCGCAGAGAGGTTGACATCAGCAGCCTGGCGGATAAAATCATTACAAAGTGTAATCTGATAAAAAGACCTGTAGTATAAGCCCGTAAGCATCGGGTTATTGGATGACCAGTTCATGTTGTGGAAATCCTGGATGCCAGGATCACCCCAAGCAACAACTGCTTCATCTGTGCTCAGCTCCTGCGCTTTCCAGAACAGGCGTAAAAAGTCTGCAGTACCTTCATCAAGACCTTGGATATCGCCATTACCGGCCGGGCCCTGGTTTCCAGTTGTTGCAAAACTACCATATAACTTGGCAAATGCCTGTTTGTATCCATCAGGGGTTTTATAAACCTGCTCTGAAGTGATGTCGTTCAGTGGAAGCAAATCCAACTGCTTTGAACATGAAACCAGCGCTCCTGAAAAAAGGACTGCTGAGGCCAGTATTTTAATGATATTCTTTTTCATATATTATTATTTGTACGATGACAATTAAAAATCGAGGTTAACACCAAAAACAATTGTTCTTGGTCTGGGATAGAAATTATTATCGATACCGCCATTGATTTCAGGATCAAGTCCGTTGTACTTGGTAATCACCAGCGCATTCTGAACATTTGCACTCAAACGCAAATTAGCCTTGTTGCCGAAAACCTGTCCAACATTATAACCCAAATTAATATTATCAACCCTCAGAAAAGAGGCATTTTGAATATAATAATCAGAGAGGTAATAATTCGCACCGTTTCCGCTGAAACCGCTGCGCAATACTTCACGTGAACCGTTGTTGATATAACCAACAGGGTTAAGAATATTCCTGATTGTACCTGTGCTTGATGCTACGTTGTTGTACATGTAGTTTCCGATATTGGAGCGGGCCACCAATCCGGCATTCCATTTTCCAAAACTGAAATTTGAGCTGAGGCCGAAGAACATTCTTGGATCAACACCCTTGTATTGATATAGATCTCTCTCATTGATTACACCATCACGATTAAGGTCAGCAAAGAGATTATCGATTGGTTTTCCTTCCTTGTCGTAGACCTGCTTGTACACAAAGAATGCTCCTCTGTTGTAACCTACAGAATGTATCATAATGGTGTTTCCTGTTCCTCCTGAAATGCCACCAAAGCGAGCACCGGGATAGTTAGGATCATCTGAAATAGTCAGTCTGGTGATTTCATTTTGATTGAAGGTTGCATTCAGGGAAAGGTCCCACACCAATTTCTTATTTTTGATGGGCTGCAGATTTAGGGTTAACTCAATACCCTTATTCTCCATTGAACCAACGTTGGCAACAATTTTGTTCGAGAAATTGGTACCTGCAGGCTGATTGATTTCATTCAGGAGATCAGAAGTGATACGCTGGTAGACTTCAACTGTACCACTTACCCTTCCGCCAAACAGACCAAAATCAAGAGCTATGTTGCGGGTTTCAGTTTGCTCCCATTTGCGGTTGAAATAATAGCCACCCGGACGAAACATCTGGTAGAAATTATTTCCAAACTGGTATTGCGCGGTGATTGAACTCAGGTTATAATAAGAGATATAGTCATAGTATCCAATACCATCCTGCTGACCTGTAACACCGTAACCAACACGTAATTTCAGGTCATCAAGAAAAGAAACATCTTTCAGGAAAGATTCTTCGTTGATTTTCCAGGCAACTGCAGCTGAAGGAAACAAACCGAAGCGGTTATCTGCATTGAATTTCGAGGAGCCATCCTGTCTTACTGAGCCCGTAATGAGGTATTTATTCAGGATATTCAGGTTTACGCGACCTAACGCTGAAGCCAGTCTGTATTGAGGCTTATCGAACTCAAAGTTAGGTGTAGTTACTACTGTGTTATCGAAAGTTCTGTCAGCAAAATTGTAATTGGTAGTCAGGTAATCCTGGTATTCATAACCGGCAGTAACATCCAAACGAGTTTTGAGTGCACTGATGTCTTTGGCGTAATTAAGATAGGCATTGAGATAGGTATTCTGTCTTTTCTGCCTGTATTCATTGTTTACACCACCATGAAATTTATTAGAGGGGTCTTTAAAGCGCATATAAGTTCCCGCGGCTTCTTCAGGCACAACAATTGTACCTTCTCCATTGGCGATATCAGCACCGGCATTTACAGTAGCCTTCAAATCAGGCAGGAAATGGAACTTATAATCCATCACCAGGTTGGCAATATGCCTTGATACATTGCTTCTATCGTCTCGCTGCATCAGGATACCGAGAGGGTTTTTTGGAGTTAATGCTTTCAAACCTGTTGAAGAAGCAGGATCAAGCCATTCCCAGTATCCGCCGTAAGCACTGCTGCCAGAATATACGGGCTTGGTGGGATCAAAATTGACTGCTGATCCAATTGCTCCTTCGTTTGCAAATATAGATTCACTCTGCGTGGATTTGAGGTTGAAATCCAATTTCAAGTGATTCTTGAAAAATGTAGGGTTTAAATTAATACCAGCAGAAGTCCTGGCAAGTTTACCCGTCTTCAAAATACCTTCCTGATCAAGATAGCCAAGGGATATCCTGTAAGGCAAGGAGCCTATCGAACCCCTGATGCTCCAGTTATTGTCTGAAGTCAGCGCTGTCTGGTAAATCTGGTCTTGCCAGTCTGTCCCCTCAACGCCCTCACGAATATGAACTTCCTTTAATAAATCCTTCAGTGCAGGTGTTCCATATTGATTAACAACTTCACGTACTTCAGCAGAGTTCAGTACATCAACTTTCTTCGCAATTTGTCCAACAGAAAACTGGCTATTAAAATTGATGGTAGGTTTTCCTTTTGCACCTTTTTTGGTAGTAATCATAATTACACCATTGGAAGCCCTTGAACCATAGATGGCTGCAGCAGAAGCATCTTTAAGAATGGTAAAACTTTCAATATCATTGGGATTGATCAATGCAAGTGCATTGGCCTGTCCGGATATACCTCCATTGTCCAAAGGCATACCATCAATGACAATCAAAGGATCGTTGCTTGCATTAAGTGATGCACCTCCACGGATGCGGATGGTGCTACCCGCACCAGGAGCACCACTGTTGGAAGTAATTTGTACACCAGCAACTTTACCTTGAATCAATTGCTCAGGTGAAGTCAGCGCACCCTTTACGAAATCCTTTGAACCAATGGTAGCAACACTACCGGTCAGGTCTTTTTTACGGGTGGTACCGTAGCCAATTACCACAACATCTGATAGTGTAGCTGAAGACACCTCAAGCCTGATGTTTAAAACAGAACCAGAGATAGCAACTTCTCTTGAGGCATATCCTGAGAATGAAACGGATAGGGCATTAACGCCTGAAGGCACATCAATGATGAATTTTCCGGAAGCGTCTGATAAAACAGATTTGGAGGTACCCAAAGCCGTAATGGTTGCTCCATTTAGCGGGGTACCGGCATTTGAATCGCTGATTGTACCAGTCACAGTCCTGTTCTGTGCTGTTGCCGAAAGGATGACGGCAAACTGTAACAGGAACATCATGATGTACCTGCTCACCGGCTGTTTGATTTTAACAAGCATAGTGTAGTTTGATTGATGAAGAATTAGAAAGTGTATATTTTACGCAAACTGTTAATGGCATAAAAAAAAGGAAATAGGTTTCCGTAAATTGCAATCGTTTTCGTGTTAAAAGTACACAAATATTGATTTAACACAATTATTTTGGAAAAAAAATAATTTTAAAAACCATAACCTTAATAAATTATAGATTCAGCATTATTAATTGAAGGTTATGATTGTATTA
>JBILSG010000221.1:0-4606 GCA_044372235.1 Chitinophagaceae bacterium | reverse complement strand
ATCCTGATTCAACCTCTTATTGATAATGCCCATGGCAACATACAGAACAGGTGATATCAGAAATTCCTGCATCGTTGCAGCAAGCTCCTTGGTCTTTTTATCAACCATGCCAAAAGCCCAGTCGTAAATGCCAATTGCCGTGATGGTGATGAGCAGACTGATATGGATAAAATGCCAGAGTTGCGACATCCATTTGTCTTCAAGCTTCCCCAAATGGTATGTTCCAACAAAGTAAACCAGTATTGTTACGCCAAACTTTATGATATGACGTAATTTTCTTGGAATATCATAGGTGAAAGAACGGTCTGCAAAAAGCAGGTAAAAAAGGGAATAGAGAATGATGATGATCACAAGTCCACCCACCCATTTGTTTCTTTCACTATTGTACAGGTTCATGGCTTGTTTTAAAAACAGAAAGGTTATTGGAATAGCGCACCCAAAGTACAAAAATGGTACTGTAAACCATTATCTTAAATATATAATGGTGTGCCAGGTCAAAATAACGATCCCAATGCATCAGCAAGGCACTAAGTCCCACACAACGCAAAAGGTTGACAAGGTGAATAATGAAAACACCACCTATCAGGTAAATAACTTTTCGCTTAACAGATGCCGGCATGCTGAGAATAAAGCCTACATACAGAATAAACAACTCTAAGCCATTGCAATCATCAGCTATATTGAGGAGATGTTTTCCGTCTTTATCTATTTTACTCACTTTGGCAATCTGGTAATCACCTTCCATTCTGGTTACAGCAACAACAGGTGTTGCCTTAAATCCTTTTGTTTGATATATCTGGTTAAGTATCCACACAGACTGACTTCCAACAGTGTTGGTAAGCGGACCATCCAATGTTCTGGGTTGAGCCCAGAAAAACAGGTAAACAAACTTCCATATACCAAAAAGAACAAGCCCCCTCAGTAAGAAAATTCTTACCTGAGGGGGAAATTGTTCAAAGGCCTTTTTAGGGGCTTCAAGGGCATTTTTCAGCATGCTGATTATGCCTTGTTGATTTTATTTTTGCGATTTTTTTGCAATCTGCGGGCTCCGTATCCCAGACCTGCTGCAAGGAGGAATCCTAAACCGCCATCCACTGGAATATTACCGGGATCAGGACCTGCATTGGCAGCGGTTGACATGTCACCGAATGCCAGTTCAAGTTTCTGACCGAAAGCCTCTGTTCCTGAGCTGAAATCCAGCTGTGGGAAAGATTGCTCATCAAAATATATTGTCTCTGTATTGTCCTGAGCGAAGGAAGTAGCTGAAAGCGATACTGCCAGAAGCGTCAGGGTTGCTATTTTACGTGCTGTCTTGATAATCATTTTACTGTTTTTACAGATTAAAATTTAACGTGCCTGACTGATTTAGAGTTTTACGAACCTGACGGTTTTGCTATCGCCATTTTCGAAATTCACTTTCAGATAATAAACACCATTACTATTCAACTTACCAGCTTTCAGCTCATGTTGAACTGAGGCGTCTGCAGGATTAATCTGTCCGTTAGACATTGCTGAACCAGAAGCAGAAAGTACACTCCAGTTTTTAGCTTTAGCGCTTGGGTGTGAAATCAGCGCCTGAATGGTTTCAGACCTAACTGGGTTATTCAGAACACGAACTGTAACTTCTTTGCTGTTGTCTGCTCCTTTAGATGCAACATGGTTGATTGCAAGAAGGAATCTTCCTGGCTCCTTGAGGTCCTGCATTTTGAATGCATAGCTCAGTTTACCACCAACCATTGGGATGGTTTTGTTGTCTTTTGTATCAATCAGTGAAACAGTATTCAATGAATTCCATGAACCTTCAACAGCAACATCAATGGAAGCAGCTCCCTGTTGTGGTACTGAAAGATTCAGTGGGTAATACCTTTTCTCTGCACCTGGAGTTTTGATAGGAGCATCGAACTGTACAGCCATCTCATCCTGCTCACCAGCAAATTTCACATCAGCACCTGCAGACCTGCCCATTGATAACGCATCATATTTGCTATCGAAAGCTGCAGTTGCATCAGATTTGGAAAGGTCAAGGTAGATATCAGCAGGAACGGTGTTACCTGTTCCGGAAGTCCTAACCCTTAAACCTGAAAGTTGAGAAGAAGCATCAGAACCAACACGCTGGCTGGCGATATCAAGTCTCTTACCGTTGCGGGAAAGGTGATCAGCTGTACCAGCTTCAGCAGACTTGGCTGACTGGGCAAAAGTGAGAGCCGGAGTTATAACCCTGGAAGCACCTGATTTTACAAAGAAAGCTGCTCCAGACTCAATGTAGCGGGTACCATTACCAGTTGAAACACCAGTTGTTGAGTTATACGTACTCCAGTTAACTGTCTCTGGATTCCAGCGGTAAACTGTAGCATCAAGATTGGTCTTGGTAATACCTGCACTATTCCAATCGATCGTAGAAGCAAAAGGATTACTAACCAAATTCCATCCAGCTGTTCCAAGTTGAAGTGTTTTGGTGAAACTTGCACCTGACTCATTCAACAAACCAGTTGAGCTGATAGTGATCGCATTGGCAAGTGTACCATTCTCAGGTGTTGCACTGGTGTATAACCAGGCAGCAATACCCTGACCAGGACCTACCTTTTGAGTAGCAGCTGTATAATGAACATAACCTGCATTTGCTGCAGCATTTCCAGTACCATATACAAGATCATCTCCTGCAGGATTGAAATACTTCAGCGTAGGCAAAGTGAAATCATAATTAAATCCGGTTAAATCAGAAATGGCAGCTGAGTCACGCAGCGGGAATCCGAGGAATCTCCATTGCTGCTTCCTTGATGAAGGAATATAGCGCTCTACAATCACATTACCAGCAACACTAGAGCTGTCATTGTGTGAAGCAACACGCGCAGTTCCTGCCAAAGATGACAACAACCTTATCTTGCTATCAGCACTAACAGTACCTCTCCTTAATGTTACCAGCTGAGCAACATTAACAGTATCAGCAAGTGTAAGGGTGTCAGCATGGTACAAATCAACTGTAAGGCTGCCCAATGTATCAGCGTTAAGCGGACCAAAAGCAACACGCTTACCGAAAGTAAGATCAGTCATCTTAGCATAAACATTGTTTTCCAATGGCTCCATGCTGATTTGGCTGATAGCCCTATTGGCAACAACACCAATGAAAGTTGACTGACCAACGAGTGATGTTGAATCTCTTCTAATTACATCAGGACTGCCATCCTTAAACTTGATTACGAGGTTGAAGCGTCTGTGTCCATTGATTTCAGCAAAACCTAAGTCTGTAAAACCAAAGAGACCAGAGAATGCTGTGATATCTTCAGTTCCGATCATGTCTAACACCAATTTTACTCCGTTAGAAGCATCTCCAACCGTAAGAAAATTAATTGCAGGATCAACAAGGTCGTTGTAAATGATTGGTTCTCCAACAGATGTGGATGCAGAAACGTCAAATGTTGCAGTTGCATCACCAAACTCTATGGTTCCGTAACCAGGAGATGCCGGATTTTCCAGTGTACTGAAATCTTCAAAATACCTGGCCGGATTAGCACTGAATTCCAGTGTGTGCTCGGCAGCAAGCTTGTAGATAACTGCACCAGGGCCACCAGCATAGATTCCGGAAGTTGGGCTTCCTACAATCAATCCGGTTCCGGATACTCTACCAAAAACGTTAAGTGTCTTGCCATTCAGGTTCAATGTTGCACCTGCATCAATGGTCAGGTTGTCAACTGAAGTGTTAACTGACAAAACGGGAAACATGGTAACTGGTACTGGCGGCAATGGAACTAATGTAACAGGATCTACTACTGGAAGTAATGTGATAGGATCTACTGTAACATAAGACGTAGAAATTTGGATTCTTCCAGTATCAGGAGGAACTGCACCTGCCCGCCAGTTGGTGGGATCATTCCAATCTGTGGAAGTGGCACCAGTCCAAACCTGCTGCGCTTTCAGGCCCATCACTGAGAGGCCTAAAACTGTTAAAAGGGTGAAAATCTTTTTCATAATGTTCAGAATCTGAGAATAAAGAGTTAAAAATTAGACAATCCGGGTGTAAATTAAGTTAAAGTTTATTAAAATACAAGTTGTTGCCAAACATTTAAAAACGAATACCTTGGTTTTTTATTGCAATTAGTCGTTGAAATGCAATAAATTGTGTGTCAATCCCGGCTTTTCATGCACAAGTTCCCGCTCACCATTTTGTTTAACCTTTTAGTTCATTTCATATGTGCCCAGGAAA
The DNA here is from genome assembly GCA_044372235.1 of Chitinophagaceae bacterium. Classification (GTDB taxonomy): domain Bacteria; phylum Bacteroidota; class Bacteroidia; order Chitinophagales; family Chitinophagaceae; genus Pollutibacter. The sequence goes on along the minus strand of JBILSG010000221.1, from coordinate 405 downwards.
AGGTTGATTCGGTACCTCAAAACAGTCTCTTGTATTCTGGCACTGAATATTTTAAACAGTTCAATGAAGCCAGAGGTAACCCCTTTTTTCCGGTTATGAATACCATTGGCAATCTCTATTACAACGGATTTGCTTATAATAATATAGAAATTCTCTATGATTGCGAAGATGATATTCCCATCATAAGAGATATCCAGGGCCTGCTCAAATTAAAACTGATCAGGGAAAAACTGGAGGCTTTTACAGTGGACAACCACAAATTTGTGAAAATCAAGCTGCTGAGCAGTCAGGGTGAGTTCTACGAAGAGATTTACAGGGGCAAATATGCCTTGTTGATGCAGTGGCAAAAAAAACAGGAACTGGATGCACAGGAAATTCCAAGGTATGTGCTTAAAAAAACAATTT
>JBILSG010000220.1:0-4620 GCA_044372235.1 Chitinophagaceae bacterium | reverse complement strand
ATTATTATAACGTTTTGCTAACCTCGAATGTTGTCAATTTTGGGTTACCTGAAGGATAAAATCGTATTAACGTGTAAATTGTACATATATGTTGCAGAAAACCTATTATAAAACAAAGGATTATTGTAAGGTAAAGTTCAGCTTCAAGCCTGAATTGGCTGAAACTGTTGAAATTCTTGGTTTGAACAGTGATTGGGAAAATGCGGTAATCATGGCTAAGAAGAAGGATGGCAGCTTCAGTGCGGAAGTAAATCTGCCCAAAGATTCAAGTCATGAATTCAAATACCTGGTTGATAATGCAACCTGGGTAAACGATCCGGAAGCTGATACGGAAGTACCTAACGTTTTTGGCGGAAGCAACAGTGTAGTTAGTATTTAATCTTTCAGGTTAAATTAGCATAAATTACGTTTTGATTGAAACTGCATCATGGTGGTGCAGTAAATTGAAGCCTGTTAACTTCAAGTTTGACCCTAAAAGAAATTACCGCGCCTCAAGGTCAGTTTAAGTGGCTGGACATTACTGCTCCAACCATTGAGGAGCTCGTGTCTGTCAGTGAACAGTACAACCTCAATAACCATAACCTGAGAGACTGTTTGGAGCCTGACCACCTGCCCAAGTTTGAAGAGGGAGACGACTTTAATTTCATCATCTTGCGAAAGGTTCTTGAAAATGGTGAGCTGGGAACAACCATCAATTCTCTCACAACGAAAATTGCCATTTTTTACAACGAAGCGGTAATAGTCACCATTCACCGTCTCCCCCAGGAAGACCTGATCGCGCTTTGTGAACAATCCATTCAGCATGGTAGGGTAACCCATGTGCAGCATCTGTTACTCAAGATCATTGCCAAAGTGCAGCACAGTTATACCAGTTTTGCGGGCCACCTGAATGCACAGATTGAAGAATTTGAAACAAGGTTGTTCGTCCGCAAAACAGCCAGGGAGTCGATAGAAAACCTGTATATGTTGAAAAGGCGGACAGGACTATGCCGGAGGTTGTTATTGCTGAGTGGTGAGGTAGTTAATGCCGTGCAGCACCGCCAGAAAAAATCAAGTGAGCTCCAGGATATACGCGACAGTCAGGCTAAACTGCAGTTGTTTTACGAACAGCTGAGTGAAGATGCCATCAACTTAGTTAGTACTTATATGTCTTACAGTGCCCAGAAAACCAATGAGGTCATGAAGGTGATGACCATCTTTTCAGCCTATTTCCTGCCGCTTACATTCATAGTTGGTGTATACGGTATGAATTTCGACCGGATGCCTGAATTGCGCTGGAAATATGGATATCCTGCTATTCTGTTAGTTATGTTTCTTGTTTTTCTGGTCATCTATCTTTGGTTCAGGCGACGCAAGTGGCTTTGACGTTGTCTAAGTAAACAACAACTTTTCTCGTACATTAACACGTAATTCGGCATTTTTTTCGGAAATTTGCATTCCCGTTGAAATTATTCAACCCTTTATAACAACAGTTGAAAAATGAGCAGTAAACCTACCAGTCTATTTGATAAAGTTTGGGATGCACACGTTGTGCGCAGTATTGCGGATGGTCCGGATGTATTGTTAATCGACCGTCATTTCATCCATGAAGTGACCAGTCCGGTTGCGTTTCTCGGACTCAAAACCAGGAATCTGGGTGTCATGTTTCCAGACCGTACTTTTGCCACTGCAGATCACAATACCCCAACCATCAATCAGCACCTACCTGTTGCTGATCCGTTATCTGCCAATCAGCTGAAGGCGCTTGAAGAAAATACTTCCAGTTATGGTATTTCCCACTGGGGTCTTGGCAATCCCAAAAATGGTATTGTGCATGTGGTTGGTCCTGAAAACGGGATAACGCTGCCGGGCATGACCATTGTTTGTGGAGACTCCCATACATCCACGCACGGTGCGTTCGGATGTATTGCTTTTGGCATTGGAACTTCTGAAGTGGAGATGGTACTTTCTTCACAATGTATCATGCAGCCCAAAGCCAAGAAGATGCGTATAAATGTTAATGGCAGCATGAGCAAGGGTGTCACACCCAAAGATGTTGTGCTTTATATCATCTCTAAGCTTACAGCCGCAGGGGCCACAGGTTACTTTGTGGAGTATGCAGGATCTGTTTTCGAAAATATGTCGATGGAAGGTCGAATGACTGTCTGTAACATGAGTATTGAAATGGGTGCAAGGGGTGGTATGATTGCGCCTGATGAAACCACTTTCAATTACATCAAAGGTCGTGAAAAGGCGCCTAAGGGGCAGGCCTGGGATGATGCAGTTGCTTACTGGAAAACGCTGAAAACAGATGAGGGTGTGGTGTTTGATAAGGAGTATAACTTTGATGGAGCAGATATTGAACCCATGATTACCTATGGTACCAATCCGGGTATGGGAATGGGTATTTCTCAGCTGATACCAACGGCAGCTGATATCGATGCCGGCAAAGCCAGCTTTGCCAAGTCTTTGCAGTATATGGGATTCAGTGAAAGTGAGCCCATGTTGGGAAAGAAAATTGATTATGTGTTCATTGGCAGTTGCACCAACGGGAGAATTGAGGATTTCAGGGCATTTGCCTCTGTGGTGAAGGGAAAAAAGAAAGCTGACCATGTAACGGCTTGGATTGTACCCGGCTCTCATGTGGTAGAAGCCCAGATCAGGGAAGAAGGCATTTATGATATACTCACTGAAGCTGGTTTTGAACTCCGCCAGCCTGGTTGCTCGGCTTGTCTGGCTATGAATGACGATAAAATCCCTGCCGGAAAATATGCCGTTAGCACCAGCAACAGAAACTTTGAAGGCCGTCAGGGTCCGGGTGCCAGAACACTCCTTGCCAGTCCCCTTGTTGCTGCAGCCGCCGCAATCACCGGCGTTGTTACTGATCCAAGAACCCTGATCGCTTAAAAAAACAACCATGGCTTACGATAAATTTACAGTATTGACCAGCTCGGCAGTGCCCCTGCCTATTGAAAATGTGGATACCGACCAGATTATCCCCGCTCGATTCCTGAAAGCAACCAAGCGTGAGGGCTTTGGAGACAACCTGTTTCGCGACTGGCGCTATAATGGTGATGATACACCCAAGCAGGATTTCGTGCTTAATAATGACATTTACAGTGGACAAATTCTGGTAGGTGGAAAGAATTTCGGCAGCGGAAGCAGCCGTGAACATGCAGCCTGGGCAATCTACGACTATGGATTCCGTTGTGTAGTGTCCAGCTTTTTTGCCGATATCTTCAAGAACAATTCCATGAACATCGGTATCCTGCCGGTTCAGGTTTCAGAAGATTTTCTGGACAGGATTTTCAAAGCCATTGAAACAGATCCCCAGACTCAACTTGAGGTTGATTTATCCAAGCAAACGATTACGATACTGACTACAGGAGACAGTGAATCATTTGACATCAATTCCTACAAAAAACACAACCTGATGAACGGGTTTGACGATATTGATTACCTGCAGGCCATGAAAGAGGAGATCTCCGCCTTCGCACAAAACAGCCGCTACTAGACGATGGTCCAGGCGCATTAACCCCATGCCAAAATCAACCCGTTATATTGAGATTATGGACACCACCCTGCGGGATGGTGAACAAACCAGTGGTGTTTCTTTTTCTGCCTCCGAAAAGCTTACCATTGCCCAGATCCTGCTCACAGAAGTGAAAGTAGACAGGATTGAAGTTGCTTCCGCGAGGGTATCAGATGGTGAATTTGAAGCCGTCAAAAAAATCACCCGGTGGGCCAAGTCAAAGGGACTGTTGAAGAAAATTGAAGTCCTCACCTTTGTAGATGGTGAGGTTTCCATAGACTGGATGACGAAGGCCGGAGCAAAGGTCATGAACCTGCTTACAAAGGGGTCCCTCAATCACCTGAAGCATCAGCTGAAGAAAACACCTGAACAGCATTTTGCTGAAATAGCGGCAGTTTTTTCGCTCGCAAAGAAGAAAGGTATCGAATGTAATGTTTACCTGGAAGACTGGAGCAACGGCATGCGAAATTCTCCGGAGTATGTTTTTAAGTACCTGGATTTTCTGGCAACACAACCCGTTAAAAGAATTATGTTGCCCGATACGCTGGGTATTCTCAAGCCTGAGGAAGTGGCTGATTTCATCGGACAAATCATTCCCCGCTATCCAGGCATTCATTTTGATTTCCATGGGCATAACGACTACGATCTTGGAACAGCAAATGTACTGGAGGCAGTAAAAGCCGGTGTTCAAGGCATACACCTTACGGTGAACGGAATGGGAGAGCGAGCAGGAAATGCACCCCTAGCCAGTGCCGTTGCGGTTATACATGATTTTATGCCTGCTCTCAAGACAGGTGTAGTGGAAGAATCCCTCTATCAGGTCAGCAGATTGGTAGAAACCTTTTCAGGTTTTCGCATACCTGTAAATAAACCTGTTGTGGGTGAAAATGTATTTACCCAAACAGCTGGTATTCATGCTGATGGCGATAAAAAAAACAACCTTTATTACAACGACCTGATGCCGGAAAGATTCGGCAGGAAACGCTCCTATGCCTTGGGTAAAACCAGTGGCAAGTCGAATATCGAAAACAACCTGGCTCAGCTGGGAATTGAATTGTCTGATGCAGATCTGAAAAAAGTTACCCAAAGAATCATAGAACTTGGTGATA
>JBILSG010000219.1:0-4624 GCA_044372235.1 Chitinophagaceae bacterium | reverse complement strand
TATACAAATTACGGTACTGGAAGTCTGCCGGAATTTAACAATGCTGTATCAGACATCATAAACATCAGCAACAGGCAATTTATCGTTATCAATGGTCTGAAAATCACAGACAGGTCAATCAGTGCAACAGACCATAGCGTTCAGGCCAAAATAAGTTATGCCATAAATATTTCAAACTCTCCTAATTGCACGATCAGCAACTGCGATATTTCACTTGTGGGGGTTGGTATAGCGGTCTATGCGGGTTCTGATTTTACAACCATTACAGGAAATTATCTGCATAACCTGCGGATGGTAAGAAATACACCTACAAGTGTAAATCCTGATGATGACTACGGGGCAAATCCCATGGTTATTGGGAGTTCAAACAATAAGATTCTGAACAATCGGTTTGAAGAGTGCTGGGCCTCAAGTTATGATTATGGTTTTGATGGAGGAGCTGTTGAGTTCTTTGGTTCTACCATGAATAACAATCAGGTCATGTACAATACGGCTATCAATTGCAACGGATTCCTTGAAGTCGGCAGCAGTACGGGAGGCATTGCTGAAAATAACCTGATAGCCTACAACAAAATCATCAACTGTGGGATAATCGGTGTTTATCAAAATGGATCAACCTTTACGGTATCCATAAAAAATCTGCAGTACTACAATAATGTTGTTATTGAAACGATGAAACAGTATACCAAACCTAGTGTGCTATTCTGGATGGCAGGTACTGGTAATCCCGGATTGGTGGTGCTTAAAAATAATATTTTCTGGCTATCGTCAGGCGTTAATGTTGCAGGAAGTAAATTCAACAGTGGCCAGATGATACATACAAATAATATTTACAGGATGACTTCTGGCATTCCTGCAATAACCCTGAATAATACAGAAATACTTGGTACTGATTTTGCCTTGTTTAATTCCACGAGTGGTGATCCAGCCAGCTGGGATCTTTCAACACTAGCATCTTCCAGGGCTATAGATTTTGGAACTCCGGTTGGATTAAGCACAGATTATTCTGGTAAAGCTATTCAGGGAAATCCGGATGCTGGAATCTATGAAGCAACTTCAATAGTAGTTGAAAAACCTGCACCACTTGTAATCAGTGCTGTAAGCGGACAAATCAAATGTTTTGGAGACAGTAGCTCAGTTACAATCAGTGCTACAGGAGGAAAACAACCCTATACAGGAACTGGCATATTTAGAGTAAAAGCAGGCACACATCGTTTCTATGTAAGTGATGCCAATGGGAATAAAGATTCAATCAGTGTTAATTTGATCCAACCAACTTTACTTTCCGCTAACCTGACAGCCGGAAGCATAACAACAACAGGAGGAACAACAACAGTTTCAATAGCAGCATCTGGCGGCACCTCCCCCTATTTGTATGCAGTAAACGGAGGTCTGTATCAGACAAATCCCCTGTTTAGTAACCTTTCAGCCGGCAATTATAGTTTTAACACGAAAGATAATAACGGTTGCATAACCTTGAAAAGTGTTATTCTGGCAGAAAGCACTGAAACTTACCTTAATCCAAGATATAGGGTAACAATCTGGCCTAATCCTACTACCAATTATTTTAAACTGCAGCTCAGCAAAATTCATGGTCCATATACAGTATATATAACTGTATACAATTCCAGCGGTACACTTGTTTATGCCACACAAGGAGATGTATACACTCAATACAGCTTCGGAAATTCATTTAACAAAGGCAGCTATCTTGTTAAAATAAGAATTGGAACGGGCATAAAATCATATACTGTTGTAAAAATTTAAAGCTGTTTAATATGCGTGTTTATCACCTCTGAATATACCTGTTGCTGTTAGAAAAATGATGCGGAAATCTAACCAGATACTCCAGTTTTCAAGGTACCAGAGATCATTTGTTACACGCATCTTTAACTGGTCCGGATGGGTAATCTCTCCACGGTAACCGTTTACCTGGGCCCATCCGGTTATACCAGGCTTAAGCAATTGTCTAACCATGTAATGGTCAACCAATTGAGAAAACTCCTGAGTATGTCTGATCATGTGCGGACGTGGACCAACAACACTCATTTGTCCGAGTAAAACATTAATAAACTGGGGAAATTCATCCAAACTGGTTTTCCGCAATAAGGCTCCTAATTTAGTTACACGCACATCGTTTTTCTTAGCCTGAACATGTTCTTTGTCCGGATTTTTGTGCATTGTCCTGAATTTGAAACAGGTAAATGGTTTATCACTTTTTCCGGTGCGTTTCTGGAGAAAAAATATAGGACCACCAGATTCCAGATAAATAAGCAAAGACAACAAAGGCAAAAGCCACGATAAAATAAATAATACTACAAAAAAACCAACGAAAACATCGAATATTCTTTTCTTAAACCTGTTACCTGGATCATCAAGTGGATCAGGAAAAGGAGAAAGTATTGGAAGGTCATTATAAAATTGCGTGTGGAAGGGTTGCTTGTAAAATGTTTGTAAACTTGGAACAAATTTAAACCGTATACAATGTTGCTCTGATTCCAACATGAGTTTATAAATCTCTTTGTCGTCTTCAGGTGAAATAGTTGAATATATTTCCTGAACCTGATGCGAAGATGCAGTTTGGATAGCTGTTGACAAGTCAGAAAGGATCGGATAATTAGTCAATTCAGTGACGCATTGTCTGTTAGCAAAATAACCAACCAATCTTGTATTTAACAAATCCTCTTCCAGATAATCAGCCAGCTTTCTTGCGGTATCATTATATCCTAAAATGGCTACTTTATTGATCAAATCATTATTTTGAGAAAAATATTTTCTGCTGTAATAGAATAAAATTCTCGAAATAATTAAACCAGGAATATATAACAAAAGAAAGTGCAGAACAGGAAAGAGTAGCAATCGGATATATGCAGAAATAAACAGGGTAAGAAGAACAAACAAGCAAAGATAAAAAGTTGAACTTACAGTCTTTTTAACAAAAATATCAAACTTAATGATTGAATTCCTGCTGTAAGTCCCTGAAAAAACATTGAAGAAAAACCACCCGGTATGAAATAGCATAACTGCCACTAATAATAAAGCACTATCAGATTTAAGAACATTACTATTCAGGATAAATGTTGCTGCCAACGCTGCATTTAGAACAAGCAAATCAAGCAAAATCAAAAATGCCTGAAGCGACTTGAAATATTCACGGTTCATATCAGGTTATTTTAAAACATCAAACTAACTCATGCACCATATGTTTTTCCATTATACTATCTATAATTCTTTCGGCTGCATGTCCATCCCAGAAATCAGGTATTCTACTTTGTTTCCATTTTTGTTGCATCATTAAGTGTATATTTTCTTGCAAAAGGAATAAATCATCACCAACAAGCACATTTGAACCCAAAGAAACCGTCTCCGGTCTTTCAGTTGTATCTCTTAATGTAATACAGGGAATATTCAATACAGTAGCTTCTTCTGTAACTCCTCCGGAATCTGTAATAATACCTCGTGCATATTTCAAAAGATAAATAAATTCAAAGTAACCTAGTGGATCAGTTGATTTCAAACCGGGATATAAAGATGAAATAGACGAAATACGCTGTTTTGTGCGCGGGTGAACAGGGAAAATAATTGGCAAATCAAATGTATTTTGCTCTAATACTGCTAAAATCGATTGTAGCTTAACAATATCATCAACATTTGAAGGACGGTGCAATGTTAAAAGCAAATAATTATGTTTGGTAAGATTCAACGTTTTCCAAAATTCCGGAGGCTTTGCATCATTTAAATGTTTATACAGCGTATCTATCATCGTATTCCCCACGAGATGAATCTTATCCTGGTCAATCTGACAGTTTAATAAATTATCAGACGCCATTTGTGTGGTAGTAAAATATTCGTCGCATATTGAATCTGTGATCAGTCTGTTTATCTCTTCCGGCATTGATAAATCACCTGAACGGATTCCAGCTTCAACATGTGCTACGGGGATATTCAATTTTTTGGCAGTTACTGTAGCAGCCATTGTGGAAGTAACATCACCAACAACAATAACCATATCAGGCCGATGTGAAAGTAATTCCTTTTCAAAGCCTACTAAAATTGCCGCTGTTTGTTGAGCCTGAGATCCACCCCCTGCTTCAAGATTTATATGTGGAGCAGGTATTCCCAATTGTCTAAAGAATGTACCACTCATGGTAGAATCAAAATGCTGTCCGGTATGAACTAGTCTGAATTCTATAGGGATTCCATTATTTCGTTTAATATTAATGGCATTAATAATTGGTGCTATTTTCATAAAATTGGGTCTCGCACCTGCAACAAGTGTTAATTTCATAAGACAGATTCTAAATGATTGGTAGATATGTTATGCAGCTGAAGAATATCCTGTTTCCTGATTAAATCTATCGTCTCTTGTATATGATATGATTTAGATGCACCAAATAAAATGGATTCAATACCAGGTAAGGAACAGACATATTTAATGGCATTAGACGTATTAGCAGCTCCCCCTGAAAATATCTGCATCGCAATAACGCGACATTGACCAGCTGATAAAACCTTTTCATAGGCTGATTTACCTCCAGACATTCTGAAACCGTCAACATTGATGGAAGTGCAAATAATCGGATTGAAAATGCCTTGTTGATTAAGAAAATGAAGCATAGCAGGT
>JBILSG010000217.1:0-4629 GCA_044372235.1 Chitinophagaceae bacterium | reverse complement strand
CGAAAATTGCTGGTGTTCCAATACGGATGCATACTGTAGCTGGATTGCCATGGATGGAGTCTAACGGAATCAAGAAAATGCTACTCAAATCAGTTGAAAGAATTACTGCTTGGTCGGCACAATATCTCTACGCAAATTCCCGTTCGTTGAAGCAGTTTATGATTGATGAAAGTATTGTTACAAATGTTGAAAAATTGAATGTGTTGGGAGCCGGAACATCAAACGGAATCGATTTGTCTTATTTCAGTTCGAAGCAGGTTTCACCTGCAGTTATCAATGATGTAAAACGCGCTGCAGGCTTGCCGGAGCATGGTCGTGCTTGGCTTTTTGTTGGCAGGATAGTTGCAGATAAAGGTATCCAAGAGTTGTATGACGCGTTCAGTGAATTGAATAAAGCATATCCGGATGACCAGTTGTGGTTGGTGGGGCCTTTCGAAGAACACAATGAGCTTAATGATTCACTGAGACTTAATCTCAGCAACAATCCCAATATTAAAATGTGGGGTTATCAGGAAGATGTGAGGCCTTACATGGCTGTTGCCTATGCATTAGTTTTCCCAAGTTACAGGGAGGGTTTCCCCAATGTTCCTTTGCAGGCAGCTGCAATGGAATGCCCTTTAATTTTGTCGGATATCAACGGATGCAATGAATTGGTTTCGCATAATGAAAACGGATTATTGATTCCCGTAAAAGATAGCCAATCACTTTATCATGCTATGCTTTTTTTACAAAGTGATGATGAAAAGAGACTTGCATTTGTTGAAAAGACTTTGCAAATTGTGTATGCTAGGTATAACCAGCAACAAATCCATCAATCCTTGAAAAGCGAGTATACAAACGCTTTAAATACAGTTAAAGGAAATATATGGAATTGAATGTTGAAAAGGGTTATTACTTGAAAAGGGCTTTCGACTTGATTTTGAGCTCTTCCTTACTGATCGTACTTTCTCCTTTATTTGTTTTGTTGTATGCCATCCTGAAGGCTTCTGGTTGTAACCAAGCCTTTTTCATTCAAAAACGTGCTGGTTTGAATGGTAAATCATTCAACCTGATGAAGTTCAGGACTATGACCGACTGTACAGATGCGCATGGCCGTTTGCTCGATGATCACCTCCGTATACATCCATTGGGAAATTTCATCAGGATGACTTCCCTTGACGAGTTGCCACAGCTTTTAAATGTTATCAAGGGTGATATGAGTATTGTTGGACCAAGGCCTTTACTTCCTGAATACCTTCCACTTTATACACCTGATCAATTAAAAAGACATCTTGTAAAGCCCGGTATCACTGGATTGGCTCAGGTAAATGGAAGAAACCTCATCACCTGGGATTCTAAGTTCAATTACGATAAGATCTATGTAGAAAATTGTTCTTTGGGTTTAGATATTAAAATTCTTTTTAAGACGTTAATGGTTGTATTCAGTGCAAGAGGTGTAAATGGTAGTCATGGATTGCCACTTGGCAGGTTCACTGGTTCAACTGAATCTCTTGCAATATGAATAGGAAATGGATAGTTTTCGGAGCAGGTGGACATGGTATGGTAGTTGCCGAGACTATTGAATCAATGGGTGATGAAGTTGTTTGTTTTTGGGATGATGATCAGTCAAAAAAATCCTGTAATGGATACATGGTTGTAAATCATGAAAATGTGTTCACTGAGGATCTTGAAGTGGTTATTGCAATTGGCAACAATGAGGTCCGCAAACGCATTGCGGCTAAGGGATTGAAAAATGATAATCCTGTTATCCACCCTGCAGCTTTGATTTCAAGATCAGCGCGCATCGCAGCAGGAACAATGGTTTTGCCTGGTGCAATTGTGAATGCACAGGCAAGTATTGGAAAGTATTGTATTCTGAATACCAATTCCAGTGTTGATCATGAATGTGTAATTGGAGACTTTGTTCACATTGCACCAGGAGCAGTTTTGGCTGGCAATGTTGAAGTAGGAGAGGGAAGTCTTATAGGCATGGGAGCAGTTGTATTACCGCATGTAAAGATTGGAAGTTGGTGTAAAATTGGTGCAGGGGCAGTAGTGGTTAAAGATGTGCCGGATGGCAAAACAGTAATTGGCGTACCCGCGAAAATTAAATAGTTATGGTTTACAAAATGAATTTGGATTATGAGCGGATTTTTCTTTCGCCACCACACATGGGTGGCAGGGAAGAAAAATATGTGGCTGAAGCTTTTGCATCAAACTGGATTGCACCTTTCGGCAAGAACTTGGATATTTTTGAAGAGCAGCTTTGTAAACGCATGCAGGTCAATCATGCGGTGCCAGTAAGCAGTGGTACTGCCGCACTTCACCTCTCACTGATGGCATTGGGAGTTGAAAGGGGAGATGTAGTGATGTGTCAGAGTCTCACTTTTGCAGCTACCGCATTTTGCATCAATTATGTGGGTGCCAATCCGGTCTTCATAGACAGTGAAATGGATACCTGGAACATGGACCCGGATTTACTGAGAAAAGCCATGCATGAACAGGTTGCAGCGGGAAAAACAGTTGGCGCAATTGTTGTAGTGCATCTCTATGGTATGCCTGCAAAAATGAATGAAATCATGCAGATTGCTGCTGAGTATGGTGTGCCTGTCATAGAAGATGCAGCTGAAGCCATGGGGTCAACTTATTACGGAAAACAATGTGGTGCCATTGGGGACATTGGCATACTTAGTTTTAATGGCAATAAAATCATTACCACCAGCGGTGGCGGTGCATTACTTTGTAATAACCCGGTTTATGCAGAACGTGCGCGGTATTTTGCCAACCAAACAAGAGAACCAAAATTGCATTATGAACACAAAGAGGTAGGCTACAACTACCGCATGAGTAATGTTATTGCCGGCATAGGGCGCGGACAAATGGAAGTGTTGGATGAGCGAATTGAATTGCGCAGAAGTAATTTCATTTATTACCTGCAGTGTCTTTCTGACTTGCCTGGAATCTCTTTTTGTCATGAAATGCCAGGTAGTATTTCAAACAGATGGCTATCGGCAATACTGATTGATGAGGATGCCGCTGATGGTATAAGATCCATTGATATCATAGAGATGTTGAACGATAAGAATATCGAATCAAGACCTGTTTGGATGCCTATGCACATGCAGCCAGTCTATGAAAAAGAAATAGCATACACCAATGGCGTTTCTCAAAAATTATTTGAAACAGGTATCTGCCTACCCAGTGGATCAATTCTGAAACTCAACGAACTGAAAAGGATAACAAGATTGATTGAATCGGTTTTTGTTGAAAATGCAATTGAGGAAACTGTCTTGAGATAATGCTGATTAAATGAAATCATGCCTGAATTAGATTACTTGCCTACTTTTGCAATAACCATTTTGCAAATATGATGGAAAGTTTTATATCCTCCTTCAAATCCATTCCAGCCGAAGTCAGGCAGTTTCTGGGCAGGGTAGTATTCATTTTTACAGCGTGGAAGCTTGTCTACATATTTATCCTCATTCCCAACGAAATGCCCGATGCGTGGCTAGTCAGGCAACTGGGTAAATATTCTGCCAAAACGATGTCTGCCTTTTATGGTGGAAGCGATTTCACTGTAAAAAATACACGCAAGTTGAAAACCTATGGTGATGAACAGGTTTGGGTAACACATTCTTATATCTATCCAAAAGGTAAGCAGGCGGTTCTGGGTATTTATCAGGCTTGTAACGGACTAGAACTGATGGTGCTGACTGCCGGCTTTATGCTTTGTTTTAAAGGTGACTGGAAGAAAAAAACAGTCTTCATCCTTGCCGGTGTTGTTGGACTATTTATTTTGAACGTTTTGCGTTGTGCGATGCTTGGTGTCGTGAATATGGAATTCCCTCGTCACTTTGACTTTGCCCATAAATATATTTTCAGTCTGGTGGTATATGCTTATACTTTCCTGATCTGGATCTGGTATGTAGCCAAAGTAAAACCCAGACTTACTTCAAAGGTTGACTGATTGTTATATTTGCGTATGAAAAACAAATCGGTCATCATTTTCCCTAAAAATTATTGGAAAGGATTGGCACTTGTGCTACTGGCCTACTCTACAATCCAGTTGTTGCTGTCTCGGCCAGATCTGGAGATTCCTGGCTATCCCGGACTATTCAGACAATTGTTCCGCTGGTTTACAATAGCGTTGGTTTATGCAACTGGCGGTTTTGTTTTGAAGCATACAGGAATAAGCTGGCTTAAAAGCATCTGGCACCTTGTTCACCTTACACTCATTGCCTACCTAGCGCTGGTAACAGCATTTGAATACCTCATAGCGCCTGTCTCTTATGGTGTGAGGGCTTCTGTAGCCCCCATTGTAGAGTTCCTGATTTCCCCAATACTCTATTTGGGGTCCGGATTGGTTTATGCCATATATATGCAAGACAAGTCTTCCTGAAATCAGAGCTTCTCCTTGATCAGTCTGATCACATCTTTTTCAATCATTTTTTGTGCAATGCCAATCATGTTCTTGAATGCTTTGGCATGGGATATACCATGACCGATGATGACGGGTTTATTTACACCCAGCACCGGAACGCCACCGTATTGTTCAAATTCAAACATGTTGAAGAATTCATCTTCAATATTCCTGCGTTGGATGAGTCCGTGTATACTTTCTGCAAGTTTAAGTATCACATTCCCTGTAAA
>JBILSG010000218.1:0-4629 GCA_044372235.1 Chitinophagaceae bacterium | reverse complement strand
ATTGTGGAATTTTGGAGGAACAGAAGATGTCTACTACAATGCAGCCCCCGGTATCTATTCTGTAACATTGACTGATGCAAACGGCTGTTCTGCCGAAGTTAATAATCTCATTGTTGATGAGCCTCCAGTCATTTCTCTTACATTCAATGTAACTGATGTGCTTTGCAATGGTGATTCAACAGGTACGTTAAAAGTAATTGCAAATGGAGGTACAGTATCGTCTACTGGAAGTTCAGCCTATTCTTATACATGGAACAATGGAAGCACAGATTTCAGTTTAAGTGGATTGAAGGTTGGCGTTTATACTGTAACGGTTAAAGATGATTTTCTTTGTTCCGCCTCAGGTTCTTTTGAAGTCAAGCAGCCACAGGTATTGTCTTTGGTTACACAGCCTAAAGCAGTGAGTTGTTTTGGTGGTGCTGATGGCAGTGTGCTCATGAATGTAAGTGGCGGCGTGCAGCCTTACACGTACAAAGTAGATAGCAGTAATTTTATTTCGACCAATTCATTTTCAGGAATAACTAAAGGGCTGCATCAAGCTATTGTTCGAGATTCCAATAATTGCATCAGGCAGGTTGATTTCCAAATTCTTGAACCTTTGCAGTTGGCAATTATACCAGGAGTGATTACCGGATCCTGCACTGGTGGTAGTACAGGTATTATTAACATTACAGTATCCGGAGGTACTGGGAATAAGCGATTCAATTGGACCGGCCCTAATGGGTTCACTTCCAATAGAGAAGATCTTACTGGTCTTCAACCGGGAAGCTATACAGTGTTGGTGCTGGATACCAATAATTGTTCTGTTACTAGAAATATTAATGTCCCTGCTTTAAATGCAATTGCAATTGCAGGTACAGTTGTTGATGTGGCTTGCTTTGGAGGAGCTACCGGTAGCATCACACTCACCTCTCCCACAGTTCAGTTGGGTTTAACTTATGCATGGACAGGTCCCAACGGCTTCACTTCAACAACAAGGAATCCGGTTAGTCTCAGGGCTGGAACCTATCAGGTTGCAATCAGGCAGGGTACATGTGTCTACACGAAGTCGTTTGTTGTAGCCCAGCCTGCACAAGCGCTTGCTGCTATTGTTTCAAAATTGGATATTACCAGGTGTTCCGGAACCGGTACCATTAATATTTCTGCTGTTGGCGGAACTCCTCCTTATGCCTATAGTCTGAATAACGCTGCATTCCAGCTTAATCCTTCATACACAGTTGCTGCAGCCGGAACGTATCGTATCGTAACAAGGGATAGTAAGGGTTGTACAATCACTTCATCAGTTTCGGTCATCGATACAGGATCAGATCCATACGAACCCAACGCTACCCAGGCTACAGCATATTCTTATAGCGTCAATTCCGGAGCAATCAATGCGAGAATTGCTCCTACAGCCAGTGATGTAGATTGGTTCAGGTTTACAGCAAAAAATACACCGGGACTGACACACACCATATCAATTACACATCCAACAATCAGGTATACTTTTGATTTGCTGGATTCTCGTGGCCGGGTCATTGCACCATCTACTTTTGTCCGTGGCGTTATCTCTACAAAAACCTATCGCACACTTGTACCTGGAGCTACTTACTCGCTGAGAATCAGAGGATCCTTATCTCTTGTCTGTTATCAATTGAATATTACAGATGGAACGGGGATTGCACTTCAAACCAATCCTTTAAAAAATGATATTTCAACTTCTTTTGTTCATCAGTTAAAAACAACAGCATCAAAGGATACTTTGCAGGCAACTGCATTCCCCAATCCACATCCTGGCAGATTCACCTTGAGGATAGATGCTCCATTTAAAGGTGTAGGCACTATAATGCTTTTAACACCCGGGGGACAGAAAATTGAATCAAGATCATTGATGCTGAAAAAGGGTGAGAATCAGGTAATGTTTACTCCAAATGCAAGGCAAGGAACACTGGTTTATAGGGTAGATCTTGGAACGCTGACCACCTCTGGCATGGTTATACAAATGAAATAATAATTAACATGAATTAGTCAGGAAACTGAGTTAAACCAAAACGCTTATGCACCATCCTACAACAAAAACCATTCTTCTCCTGATTGGTCTGTTTCTTTTGCAAATCAATCTTTCCGCTCAGGGCGGACGTGGAGACACGCTAAAAATCATTCAGGCGAAGCCTACACAAAAAGCAAAGACTAAACCTGTTCCGCCAATCCCTGGAGAAGCCTTGGGATTTGTAGCGGGACTCAATGGAGTTGGTGTACAGTTCGGTTTCCATCCCAAATGGAAGAAGCCCATCGGATTCAGAATTGTATCCACTTTCACACCGTTGGAGTTGCAACGTTCTCCGGTTACCTACACCAATTACAACCTTGCTGTAAAGTTATCTGGACAGTTTCAGGGAACTGGGGTGTACGCCGATTATCGTCCCTCAAAACTACCCTTCCGGCTGGTAGGAGGATTACATTATCTCCAAACGCAGTTTACCCTTTCTGCGCGGCAGGCCGCCAATGTTAATGCTGCTGACCTTGTCATCACTCCGGAGACTTTTGGTGAAATCCAGGGGATATTCAATACCGGTAAAATAGTCCCATACGCAGGTATTGGTTTCGGCCGGACGGTTTCAAGGAAACGGATTGGAATGGGATTGGATCTGGGCGGATTTTACCTCGGTAAACCCAATGTGACCATGGTTTCAACGGGTATGCTTGAACCTACGGCTGAAGCCAATAAAGACTGGGTGGAGAATACGTTTGCTCCATTCAGCTTCTTCCCCCAAATGAATTTTCATCTTCATGTAAAAATCACCAAATGAAAAATACTACCACAAGAGGAATAATTGTAAAGATCAAAGGAGTCTTTGCAATAGCCACGATTTTTTTGATTTCAGGTTGCGTCAAGAATACGCTGGATGGTCTTGATATTGTGGTGAACAACCTGCCTGCTACTGCCCAAATCAATATCATGGTAACGGATGCCGATTCATTAGCTCAACAGCAAACTCCTGCCGGCTTGAAATTGGCCATTACAGGAAAGGATGCAGGAACTGTTTATGAAGCAAGCGGGTTGGCATCATCTAAAGTGTTGCCGGTGAACGGAACATTTTCCCTGATGGTACCCGATTCCAGGACTCCTTCACGCGAAAAGCCAGTAGAATTTATAGTTGAAGCTTCTGCACCTGGGTTTATGACTGTCAGGTACCCGGTGACCATTCCGGATACCGGGGCCTTCACTTATCAGATCCCCATGGTTAACTTGGCCAAAACGCCTGCAGGCGTTGCAGCTGTGCAACAGGGAGGGGTTTTGCTGAACGCATCCGGAGCAACAGTTGCAGAGACAATCATCAATACGCCTGTCAAGGCGGGCAAACCGGAAAATGTTCGGCTTCAGATCCCTCAAGGGGTGGTGATGCGGGACGCGGGGGGAAATGCATTGACTGGAACGGCAAGTATTACCATGGTTCATCACGACAACAGGGCATTTGCCTCCATCAATTCTTTTCCGGGTGGATTGTTTGCTCCGGTAGCCAAAATCAATGGCCAGAATATTGGACCAGTTACTTTCGAGACACTCGGATTGGTGGACCTGCAGATTACCGTTGGCGGAAAGAAAGTCAAGACCTTCTCCAAACCACTGTTGGCCAGGGTAGACTTGAATGAAACCAGCATCAATCCCAATACGGGCAAGCCATTGCAATTGGGTGATTCACTTCCGATTTGGAGCCAGGATGAAACTACGGGTGAATGGACATTGGAAGGCAAGGAAACGGTCAAAATTGATCCGTCTTCCGGTAAATTGTATACCGTTATGCAAATCACCCATCTTTCACCATGGAATATCGATTGGTTTTGGTTTTCTTGGTGGAGGTGGAGAAACTGGAATGTTTGCAGTACGCCAAGCGTTACCATCAATTCCAACCAATCCGGATGGGTATGGTATGAGTTGAGGGATCTCAATGGCAGCTGGATTGATTGGGGGTCCATGTATCTTACAGCGGGTCAAAACCGGCGTTGGTTCAATGCCCAGAATGGCCGTAATGCCCGTTTGTATATTTACAATTATTCCAGTTGGTGGTATACTGGTGGTTTGGTTGGCCAAAGCAATAATTTTTCATTGTGTGGCGGAACAACCAGTATGAATGTCAATTTCCCGGTTGTAACAACTGTCAATATCTCCATTCAAGGTAACTGTCCGAATGCACGTATTGTTCGTCCGTTTCTTTACGTATGGTACAAAAGAAAGGGCGCATGGTGGTGGGATTATTTGGGTACGATGTCTAATGGACAGTTGAATACCAGGTTGCTCACACTCGGACAGACCTATGATTTTGGTGCATACTATGGCAATACTTGGTATACCTATACCCATACTGTTAACAGCACCAATTACAATGAGGTGATGGCATTGAAGAGCACCAATGCGCCTTGTAGGTGAGGGATTGGCAGAAGGCACGAGGCAAAAGTTTATCTGCCGAAGGCAGGGCACGAGTGACGAGTGACAAGGGAGGAAACGGAGTTGAGATTATTTAACTTCCAGCTTATACTGGGTATGGAAAGTTGCAGCGTCTTCCGGGCCGAGGGTGATGAGTCCCATTTTATTATTGAAGCTATCTGGGGGTGAGCTGAGGTTCTCGATAGCGATGCTTCTGCGGTGGT
>JBILSG010000023.1:0-14800 GCA_044372235.1 Chitinophagaceae bacterium | reverse complement strand
TGTTCAAATTCATCCTGCGTGATACGCCCCCTCCCCACCTTAACCATTGTACCCACCATAGCCCTCACCATACCGCGCAGAAACCTGTTTCCCTGCACTGTAAAAATCCATCCGGAAGTTGTTCTTACCCAATCAGCCTTTTCTATTGTGCAATTATGGGTGAATACCTGCGCATTCCTCTTTGCAAAACTTGTATAGTCGTGTGACCCGATGAGTGTGGCTGCAGCATTGATCAACTTATCCTTTTCCATAGGAAACGGAAGATACCATGACCTGTCATTTAAAAACGGATCTTTCCTGTCTGATATAAAATACCTGTAAAGCCTGCCAATTGCATCAAAACGGCTATGACTTCCTTCCTGCATGGGGTATACTCCGGTAACAACTATATCCCGGGGCAATATAGCATTTACATGATAAATGAAATCGGCACTTAACTGTCTGTCAATAGTAAAATGAAAGAAGTTTCTGTTTGCATGAACGCCAGCATCTGTTCTTGAGGAACCTGTTAATATAACTTGTTGACGCAGAAACATGGCCATGGCAGACTCCACTTCGCCCTGAATGGTCTGTGCATTCTGTTGAACCTGAAACCCTGCATAGGCTGTTCCCTTGTACTGCACAGCCATAAAATAAGTCTGTATCGCCATCATCAATATTTCAAGCCAAGCATTTGCCTGAATGCCTCAATTCCTTCGTCACTTAAGAATGCTTCTTCCAGTTCAGGAAACCGATTGGTATCGGAAACCAATGGCATAATCTGGCGAAAAAGTTTTAACCGGGCTGGTTCAGTGACAAAAAACCAAGCGACCTCCAATGTCTGCTTACAGGTAAAACATTTATCCATAAAGGTCCTGACCACTAAAGCCACCTGATTTTCCTCATCAGTTATTCCGAGTAGTTTTTTTTGAAGGTTTCGTACATCCTTTACATCTGCAGGAGAACCTGTACAATTTTTAGAAGGAGTAACTATTGCAGGAGGTGCTGTAATCTCTTTTTCTGTAGCAGTCCCTATATCAATTTGAACATAAACCGTATCAACCTTACCTCCTGCCTGTTTTTCCAGGTAAATCATTTCAAGTTTTCCATTTTTTTCTCCCAGAAGTTTATTATCGATACTGGTCTTTATAGGTGGGGGTACACTAGCTACCTGTTCAGCTTCAGGTTTCACTCCTTTTGTATCATCCACATCCGTTGACAAGCCAAGTACTTTCCCACTAATTTGCTTTGCATTGCCCTTCTCGATTAAAGTCCACCCAGCACCATCAACCAATTTCAATAAAAAGCCCCTGTCTCTAGTAGCGGCATTCATAGTGAAACCAACTTCAGGATATACATTCTCCGGAAACCCTATCTTAAGGGGCATCTCGGTTCCATCAATTTTGGATAAAATCAAAAACCCTGACGAATTGGAAGAATACAATTTTGGACCGACCCTGAGATAAAATGGCTGTTGCCCCTCTGCCTCTATATAGACATAGTACTGTGCATTGGCGCTGAAGAAAGAAGCTATGCAGATGCAAACTGCAATGACGCTTGAAATTGGTTTTATAGGCATAAAACAAAACTACAAAAGATTCAAACATAGCGTAGGGTTTTACCGCCTGTCATTTTTCACTATAACAGAACATTATGCCCGGTATCTTTGCAATAAAGTATTAATTCCATGAAAAAACAATCAAAAGCACTGATTACAGCCTTCTTAATCTGCCTGACTGTAATTTCTTATGCACAGCCAAAGACAGACAGCAGCTGGCTTAAACAGCCCAGGCTTACTCCAAAACGGATCAATAATCTGGTTCACACCAAATTAGACGTAAGTTTCGACTTTGAAAAATCACACCTCAAGGGCAAAGCCTGGATTACCCTGACTCCTCATTTTTATCCGACTGATTCACTTACGCTGGATGCCAAAGGAATGGAGTTCTCTGCTATTGAAATTATCATCCCTGGAAAATCACCACTGGCGCTGAAGTATGAATACGACAGGAAGCAGGTTCACATCAAACTACCAAAAACCTATAAAAAAGGAGAACTTTATATAGTGCACCTTCGGTATACATCCATGCCTGATGAATATGAAAAAGAAATTGGAGGAGACCCCATGCTGGGGGTAAAGGGACTTTTCTTCATTAACCCCAAAGGAACAGAAAAAAATAAACCGACTCAAATCTGGACACAAGGTGAAACCGAATCTGCCTCGGTATGGTTTCCCACGATAGACCAGACTCAACAAAAGACTACACAGGAACTTCTGATGACTGTTCCTGCCAAATATGTCACATTGAGTAACGGGAAACTGGTTAGTCAGAAAAATAATCCTGACGGCACCAGAACAGATTACTGGAAAATGGATCTGCCACACTCCCCTTATCTCTTTTTTATGGGCGTTGGTGATTATGCTATCATCAGGGACAGCTGGAGGGGAAAGGAAGTAAACTATTATGTGGAAAAGGATTATGCTTCCGTAGCCAGAAAAATATTTGGCAATACACCAGAAATGATGACCTATTTTTCACGCCTGACCGGCGTTGATTATCCATGGGCAAAATACAGTCAGATTACTGGGAGGGATTATGTTGCCGGTGCCATGGAGAACACTACTGCGACCATTCACCAGGAGACTGCCCAACAGGATGCAAGGGAACTAACAGACGGCAATATCTGGGAAGGAACTATTGCACATGAACTTTTTCATCAATGGTTCGGCGACTATGTTACAGCAGAAAGCTGGAGCAACCTGACCGTAAATGAATCATTTGCCAATTACAGTCAGCTTCTCTGGCAGGAATATAAATATGGAAATGATGCTGCCTATGAAGAGAACTACAATGATATGCGCAGCTACCTGATGGGAAATAACAGCAAAAAAGATCTTGTTCGCTTTTATTATGCTGACAGGGAGGATATGTTTGATGCAGTCAGCTATTCCAAAGGCGGACGAATCCTACACATGCTGAGAAAGCACATTGGTGACAGTGCTTTTTTCAAGGGATTAAATTTGTATCTCTCCACAAACAAATTCAAGGCAGCCGAAGCTCATCACCTGAGAATTGCACTTGAAGAAACGAGTGGCGAAGACCTTACCTGGTTTTTTAACCAATGGTACTTCGGAAATGGTCATCCTAAATTGGACATCCAATACAGTTACAACGACTCACAAAAAGAGGTCTCTGTTATCGTAAAACAAATCCAGAATACAGGTAAGTTGTTTACCCTTCCCACATTCCTTGATATTCATCATGGCAACCAACACACCAGGAATATGATTTGGGTAAAAAATGCTGCAGATACATTTCGGTTTAAAGTTGCCAGCGTGCCTGATTTAATCAATTTTGATGGTGATAAGATACTCTTATGTGAGAAGAAAGAGAACAAAACACTTAGTCAATATATCCATCAGTTCTATCATGCAGGAAATTTCCTGGACCGCCGTGAAGCTGTTGAGTTTTTTGGAAAGAAACTTGATGAACCTGCAGCATTGCAGGCATTAAAAGACGCACTCAAGGACTCTTATCATGGCATCAGATCACTTGCTTTAAGCAAGCTGGACTTATCTAAAGACAGAATGAGGAAAAGTTTTGAAGAACCCATTGCTGGATTAGTTGGTGCAGAAAAACATCGCCTTACAAAAGCCGATATGATAGAAGCACTTGGAAAGACTGAAAACATCAAATACAAATCAATCTACTCGACGCTGATAACGGACTCATCCTATAGTGTTGCAGGTGCTGCACTTGAGGCACTATCCAAAATTGATTCTGTTACTGCATTAAAGGAGGCAAAGCAGCTTTCAGCATTCAAAGCCAAAGGCAGGCTTGATGCAGCAATCAATAAAATTCTGATTGCCTCTGGTGACGAGAGTATTTTTGATCGAATTGCTGAAAAATTCAGTTCAATGGGTCTGACGAATGACAAATTCATGTTGATGCAACAACTTGGAGAAATGACTGGCGGGATGCAAAACAAGGATAACATTAAAAAATCTATTGACCTCATTACCGGTTTCCGGGATGAGATTCCTGAATCCGTAAAGGCACAAACAGATCCTTACATCAATGGTATGATTCTTCAGGGCATCATGCAAAAACTGAAAGCAAGGGGTGAAACTGATCTTGTGAAATACCTGGAAGGAAAAATGAAATAAAAGAAAGGCGCCATCTTCGATGGCGCCTTTCTTTTTTACAGTGATAATTGATATGCAGTTACATGATTTTTCCAGAATGTAGGCACATAAAGAACCTTCTTTTCTTCATCATAACCCAAGTCAGCGGTATTAGATCCCTGCTCTCTTGTATCTAAAAGCAATTTCTTTTCTCCGTTTGTTTTAACATACCAAACCGCTCCGGCCCAACAGGATACAATGAACGATGTTTCATCAACCTGAATGAGTCCATCAGTATTGCCCTCCATCCCTTCTGCGAGCTTTATCCGTTCTTTATCTTTACCCAATTTATAAAGAGCACCTGCATCCAGATAATACAGCGTCTTATCTGCATAAAGAATTCCATTTGGCGCGCTAAGGTCACTCAGGTAAACTTTAACCTCAAGTTTAGTTGCGTCTATGTAATGAATTTTTTTTGTTTTTGAATCAACAACATACATATTACCACGCTTATCAGAAGTAATATCATTCAAGCCCTGTGCTCCTTCCACATAGATTTTTTTTACGATGCTCCCCCTCAGAATATCGATGATTACTACAGAATCAACATCAGCAACAATCAGGAAGTCCTGAAACTTAGTCATTCCCTTGGGTGCATGCAGCCCTGTGATCCAGTTGGGATTGAGAACTTTTCCTGATAGAGTCACCAATGAAATACCCCCTTTGCCATCTTTTTCCCATGGATTTTTACCATCAATATTTGACACAAAAAGCCGTTGATATTTCTGATCAAACAATACAGATTCAGGTACTTTCAGCGTAGTATCTGTAGACCAGATTTTTTGTAATTGCTGTGCACGGGTTACGTTAAAAAAGGCCAATGAGCAAATGAGTAAACTTAATTTATTCATAGTTTAAATTTTAATCAAATCGTTCTACAGCAAATGCGCTGATATCCATACTAGTCTGCTTACCACTAGCAATCTCCTCTACTATTTTACCGGTTGCCGCAGCCATTGAAATACCCAACATGGCATGACCACCCGCAATGATAAGATTATCGTAGCTGCTATGCCGGCCAATGTAAGGGAGTCCGTCCGGACTCAATGGCCTCCAGCCGAACCAGATTTTGTCTTTGGACGGGAAGCTTACCGGGAGATTTGGAAAATAGCTTTTTGCAGCTTTGAAAATGGCTTCTGCCCTTTTGATCAACACATTTGAGTTTAGTCCACTTATTTCCATTGTACCTCCCATTCGCAGATCGCCCCCCATTGGGGTCATAGCCACCCTGTCATCTACAAGAATTGAAGGATAATGCAGGTTTTTCTCTACATTTTCGAAGGTCATGCTGTAACCTTTTCCAGCCTGCATGATTAACTCAATTCCGAGATCTCTGGTTGATAAATTAAGCCATGAACCTGTAGCGAGAACAACTTCATCTCCAGAAAAGGAGCCATTATTTGTTAGTACTGTTGTAACCTTTCTCCCCTTTCTTTCAAAACCTGTAATTTCTGTATTCAGTTGAAGAGATACTCCAGACTCCAGCAAATGCTGTTTCAATGTCTGCATAAAGTCTCCGGGATGCAGATGAGCATCAATCGGATAAAGCACTCCACCTCTCACATTCACCTCAACATCAGGCTCCATGGCCTGGATTTCTGCAGCAGTATATATCCTGGTTTCAATACCCAGTTTGGCTGCATCTTCCGCCATTTCAATTTCGTGCTTTTCGGTAGATGCATTCTTATATAACATCAGACATCCATCCTCGGCCATCCGAAAGGTATTACCCAGTTCATTTTTGATTTCAGAACTGAGATGCCGGCTCAGCTGGAGAATTTCATTCATGGGAGGGATATTTCGCTCCATGGTAGCTCTACCTGATTTTTTCCAGAATGTAAGGCCCCATTTAATCAAATCCATATCCAATCTTGGTTTGATGTAAAACGGGGAACTTGAACTAAGCATCCATTGTAAACCCTTAGCTATGATACCGGGTGATGCAAGCGGTATGAAATGGCTCGGAGAAATATAACCGGCATTGCCAAATGAGGTGCCAGACTGTAAATCTCCTTTTTCTATCAGACAAACCTGGTGGCCTGCTTTTTGCAGATAATAAGCTGTACACAAACCGATTATACCTCCTCCTGCTACTATTACTTTTCCCATATCCCTTTTTTGATTCCAACAATTTTTCTGCCTAACAATGAAATTATCATTTTTTACCAGTTAGACTCTTTATTACATTAATTTCTTCAGCCTTGTAAGGTGTACCGTCTTTCCTGAATACATCGTGAAACCAGAGTTCAGGTTCACTCCCATCAGGAATGGGTTTACTCCATTGGTAAATAGTATTGCTTTTCCCAGCAACCAATCCCCAATTAATTGCACCCACTTTATATTTTTTAAAAACAGGCAGGCAAGACTGAAAAGTACTGTTTCTGGTTCTGGCCATATATTCGGTGCAAATTAGGGGTTTGCCCAGTTTTTGTTTCTCAATGATTTCCTTTTCAAGGTTGTCTGCGTCATTGTAGTTGTGGAATGTTATTATATCTGAATTTTCCAACACAAAATCATTGTAATTTTTATTATTGAACCATGTGCCTGATGTAAGGGGTTGCGTTGGTCGAACAAACCAGGCCCATTCAAATGTTCTTTTAAGTAGCTCAAATGAAGTCATTCCGTATCCACTGTTTCCCGGCTCGTTATAGAGATCCCACATAAGTATTCTCTTATCGTTTGCAAAAGTAGACAGGATATCTTTAACATAGGCTTCCAGAATTGACCAACGCAATGGGTTGTCATGCACGGTGATGCCTGGACTTCTTACCCAGCCACTGTTATGAATTCCCGGCCTGGGTTGTGGTTGCTTACCTGGAAAAGGATCCGGATTCCAGCAATCATCAAAAATTGTAAACAATATCTTGATTTTATTTTTAGCGGCGATATCCAGAAACTCGTTCATGCGCTTTTTAAATCCCTGCGGATCTGTTTGCCAGGCTACATCATGCAAATATACCCGCATGATATTCATCCCAACAGCAGATGCCCATGATAACTCCCGTGCTATTGTTTGAGGGTCAAATGATTCTGCCTGCCACATTTCCAACTGGTTAATTGCAGAACTTGGCAAAAAATTAGCACCTACAAACCAGGGTTGTTGCGCATACCAAACATTTGCCTGCTCTGAAGTCCATACTGCTTTATTTTGAGCCTGCAGGTTAATGAAGATTATGGGAAGAAGGCATAACAGGTATATTTTTTTCATATGCTTGAATTTAGTAATTGATTTTAATGTCTCTAACGCTTTCCGGAAGCCATACCTGCATGGGATTACTTCCTCTGTTGCACCAGGTATAATAGGGAATTGCCCTGACTTTTTTTACTGTTGTATTTATAGCTTGTCCATCTGCAGAAACTTCGGCTACAGGAAGATTGGCAACAAGGCTAATAACAGGCTCATTGAGAATAGTAAATGATTCAGATTCGAACGCAGATTTTTGTGGCACCAGAATGTTCCATGCCTGACCTCCGTTGTCAGCACCTTCCACACAATATATGATTGGTCCGCGTTGGAGTGCTACCCTAGAATTATTTTGCTTCAGCTCCGCTCTGGCATGAATTTTTCTGACTTCCATTGGCAACTCATACGAAACCTCATCGCCATCTTTCCATTCCCTATCTACAACTGCATATCCATTTTCTTCGGTATATGAGTAGGATATACCATTAACTTTTAGTTCTGGTTTCCGGGTAACCCTTTCAGCAAAGCTGTACAGGCCCC
This sequence comes from Chitinophagaceae bacterium, assembly GCA_044372235.1. Classification (GTDB taxonomy): domain Bacteria; phylum Bacteroidota; class Bacteroidia; order Chitinophagales; family Chitinophagaceae; genus Pollutibacter. Next base: position 6,911 of record JBILSG010000023.1, on the reverse strand, counting down.
CTGGAGACGGACTACTTCCAAGCCAGCCTGGGATTCTGAATGCAATAGCGGCATTCTCCTTTCTGGTCATTGAGATGCGGCATGATATCAAACCCGTCCAGGGATAACCTGTTTGCGTCTTGATACCCATCACCCCCTTCTTGAGGTTGAAATTTGTTTCGCTTCCCACAAATAGGTTTACAAAAATTCTGTTATCAAGCTGACCATAAACATAATTTCCAAGTGAACTGATAAGTCTTGCTATGTTTGAAGGACAGCATGCCGTTCCAAACCATTCCTTTCTTGCGTGCTTTCCTGTTGAGGCCAGTGGGTTGCCATAAAAAAAACGATCCCCTGAAAGTGAAAGTCCGTCCAATGCGCCATTGTAAAGGCTGCGTTCCAGCACATCTATATACTCACCCTGACCTGTAAGGCTGTTCATCCGCTGGTTCCAGAATACCATGCCAACTGAGGCACATGTTTCACAATATGCCTGTTCATTTGGCAGGTCATAATCACGGGTAAACCCTTCGTTGCTGCCTGCAGAACCAATTCCACCGGTTATATACATATTCCTGTAAACAACATCCTCCCATACCCTACGCATTGCAGTGAGATAATCCTTATCCCCTGTGTGTGCTGCCACATCTGCGGCTCCAGTATACAGATACATAGCCCTTACGGCGTGACCAGTAATTTCAGACTGTTCTTTTACCGATACCAGATCCTGAGCATAGCCGGTATCCTTCCATTCTGACCAAGTATATCCGCTTGCAACTTTCTTCCCTCGTTCAGTAAGCAGCCAGTCTGCCAGTTTCAGGTATTTATCAACTTTTGTAGCACGGTAAAGCTTCACCAGAGCAAGTTCAAGTTCCTGATGACCGGTAACCCAGTGTTTTTTACCCGGACCAAAGGTCTGATCAAAATGATCTGCCCATTTGATTGCAACATCCAGTAATTTTCTCTTTCCGGTTGCATCTGCATAAGCTACTGCTGCCTCAATCAGGTGCCCCCCGCAATAATCTTCATGCATGCTCATATCTTTCCAGCGATCACCGAGGCCGGTTAGTGTATAAAAAGTATTCAGGTAACCATCTGGTTGCTGTGCAGCAGCAATCTTATCAATCCACTCATCAGCTTTCAATTCCAGCGCTTTATTTCCGGTTGTTTTGATGGCATAGGCCATTGCTTCCAGGGCTTTGTATACGTCTGAGTCATCATAGAAAACACCTTCATGCTTTCCTGCCTTACCCAAAAGTACCTGCTCGAAATTTCGGATCCGCCCGGTTTTAACCTCTGTTTGAAAAATACAGGCATCCAATGTTTTCGTGGCTACCTTTTCCATCTTAGATTTCCAGAATGAATCGATAATCTGCACTTTAGAAAAATTGACCGGATCAATCTGCAAATTTTGATGCTGCGATTTTGCTGTTACAAACAGGAGGCTATACAGTCCGACGAATAAAAGTAAGCGCATAATTATAAATTGATTATCAATGGTTTATTCGGGGTAACTGTGCATGTTTTGTTACCGTAAACCATGCCACCAATTCTACCATTGCCAACAGGCAATGCATCTTCAAAAACAGTTGCTGGTTTACTATACCAGATAAAATTCATCTCCCCCTTTTGTGCAAAAACACAGTTAAGCGGGAGTAACAATAGCAGGAATATTTTTTTATGCATGAAAATCAATTAAATAACCTGAAATCCGTGAGCATATGGATCATCAGTGGGGTAAATAGAAATGGTATTATGTCCGTAGATCTTAGCCCAACCTTCAATCGATGGCCTCATGGCTGGCTTACCGGCAACGGATGTCTCCTCCTCGATTCGTCCAGTGAATTTACTTCCGATAATACTTTCGTGTATAAATTCATCACCCTTTTTCAGTTTGCCCCTTGAATACCATTGTGCCATTCGGGCACTTGTTCCGGTACCACACGGAGACCTGTCAATCGCTTTATCTCCATAGAATACAGCATTCCGGGCAGTTGAATCCTCATCGAGCACATCGCCGCACCAGAGGATATGGCTGCAGGAATGAATTGTTGGATTAAGGGGATGAACAAATGTATACCGTGCATTGATATTGCTGCGCAATGTCCTTGCCATGCTAATGAGCTGGTCTGCTGTAAACTCCTGCAACCCGGGGAAATTAGGTTGTTTGTCTACTATCGCATAAAAATTTCCTCCATATGCCACGTCAACTTTTATTTCACCAAGCCCCGGGCAATCCACAGAAAGATTTTCCTGATCAAGGTAACCTGCAACGTTGGTAAGTCTGACAGAACTGACTTTTCCGCCGGACATGGTGTAAGTGATTTCAACCAGTCCAGCCGGTGCCTCCATTCTAATTGTGCCTGGCTGCTTTGGTGTGACCAATCCTGACTCAATAGCGGCTGTTACAGTTCCAATTGTACCATGTCCGCACATAGGCAGACATCCACTTGTTTCTATAAAGAGAACTGCAAAATCATTTTCAGGATCATGTGGTGGATACAGGATACTCCCGCTCATCATGTCATGCCCCCTGGGTTCAAACATCAGTCCTCTCCTTATCCAATCGTATTCGCGGAGAAAATGTTGTCTTTTCTCACTCATGTTATTTCCCTCCAGGGCGGGACCACCAGAAATAACCAACCGCACAGGATTACCGCAGGTATGGGCATCAATGCATTCAAAAACATGACCTGATAAACGATGGGAAACATTATTTTGTGATAACGATAAAGATTGGGTTGGCATAGTTCTACAAGTTAAATAAATTGTCGAAATTAGCCGACTACAATCTTTTGAAATGGAAACTTACGGAAGAATTCTATTGATAGCCATGCCTGTTTTTCTTTTATTGGTTTTGTTTGAAAAATGGTATGGATGGCGAAAAGGGATGGATACAGTCAGACTGATGGATATGATTTCCTCCCTCACATCCGGGGTTACCAATGTTACCAAAGATGTGCTCGGTCTCAGTGTGGCTGTAATTGGTTACGGCTGGATGGTTCATCATCTTGCTGTTGTGCATGTTTCTTCTGGCTTGATAACATATATCATTGCTTTTCTGGCACTTGACTTCTCGGGATATTGGGTACACCGGATTCAGCATACCACCAATTTATTCTGGAATGCGCATATCATACACCACAGCAGTGAGGATTTCAACTTAGCCTGTGCGCTGAGACAAAGTATCTCAGTCTTTGTTAGACTGTTTACTTTTTTTCTTTTGCCGGCAGCATTACTTGGTGTTCCTGGTAACGTGATTGCTGTTGTGGGACCGCTGCATCTTTTTATACAGTTCTGGTATCACACGCAACACATCAAGAAAATGGGTTTCCTGGAACAAATCATTGTGACACCATCCCACCACAGGGTGCATCATGCCATTAATCCGGAATACATGGATAAAAATTATTCCCAGGTATTTATAATATGGGATAAATTGTTCGGGACTTTTCAGGAAGAAAAGCAGGAAATTCCGGCTGTTTATGGCATAACGAGACCAGCAGCAACATGGAATCCAATAAAAATCAACTTTCAGCACCTGGCGTTGCTCATACAAGATGCCTGGAGAGCTGGGAAATGGGAGGATAAACTTAAAATCTGGTTTATGCCAACAGGATGGAGGCCAGCAGACGTAGCAGCCGGCTACCCTGTTTATAAAATAGATGATGTGTATTCATTCAAAAAATATGAACCAGATCAATCAAAAGGATTCAGGATATGGTCTATGACACAGTTGCTGTTTTTGCTTTTATTTGTTTCACATCTGTTTGCAAACATAGCTGAGATAGGAAGTCCATCGATCTTTTATTATGGTGCTTTTTTATTCCTTTATGTTTATGCCATGACAGAACTGATGGACAGCAGCAAAAGTGCATGGATATGGGAGTTAGGAAAGACTGCAACGGGGTTTTTCCTCATGTATCTGCAGGGTGGGTGGTTCCAGGTAAACAAATATTTCCCAGGTGCCGATTATCTTGTTGCAGGGTATTTAGTTGTGACTTTCATTACTGCAATTGTTTTTTCAATGCAGCAACAAAAAACGAACCATTCCAATTCAGTTATGGCTTAGCACCTTGTGCTTTGATGTATTTTTCAACAAGTTTATCCAACAACCTGAGGGTCAATGTTCCTTCAGAGAGTATGGTATCATGGAATTTTCTGATGTCAAACTTATCGCCCAATTGAGTACTGGCTCTTTGCCTCAGCTCTTTTATTTTTAGCTCTCCCATTTTATAGGCCAGTGCCTGCCCCGGCCATGCGATATACCTGTTAATTTCTGTATTGACTTCATGCAGAGAAAGTGCAGTATTGTTGGCGAGGTATTCAACCGCCTGTTCCCTGGACCATCCTTTTGCATGTAATCCCACATCAATAACAAGCCTGCAGGCACGCCACATATCATAAGTAAGTTGTCCGAAACGACTGTATGGGTCTTTATAAAGCCCCATTTCATAACCCAGTGATTCAGCGTATAGTCCCCACCCTTCTCCAAAAGCATTGACATATAGGTTTCTTCTGAATTGAGGTAAATTTTCAAGCTCCTGGGTCAGTGACATTTGCAGGTGATGACCAGGAACTGCTTCATGCAATGTCAAAGCCTCCAGTGTATACAGGGTGCGTGATGGCAGATTATAAAGATTGACCCAATAATTACCTGCACGTGTACCATTGATGGGGGCAGGAGAATACCTTCCAGCCGTGTAGGTTGGTGCAATTTCTGATGGAACAGGTTCCACGCCATAAGGCTGCCGGGGAAGCCTACCGAATAAAGCAGGCAGCTTACCGTCGATCTTTTTGGCAATAAATGAAGCCTCTTTGAGCAACTCTTCTCCAGTTTTAGGGTAGAATTTAGGATCACTTCTCAAAGACGTAATAAAAGCTTGCAAAGAACCCTTAAAACCCACCTGATTCATAACATCCTGCATGGATTTTTTTATACGTTCAACTTCCTGCAATCCAATATTGAAAACTGAATCATATGAAAGGTCTGTAGTTGTATAATGTCTTACCCGTTCTTGGTAAAATAATTTTCCCTCCGGGAAGAACTGTGCCCCCGGCTTTTTGGGTGCAGCAGGAAGGTATTCTATTTCAAAAAAGTTTTTCACCATTTTGAAGGCTACAATAACCTTGTTTATTATGGCACTTTTTGCCCTTTCCTGAATTGAGATCCAGTCCGTAGCACTTACCCCGTCAGGTTTTTTCATGAATGGCTTCCAGAATACAGACTGTTCAGGTAGATTGACAATGTGGATTTCATAAGTATTATTGAAACTTTTAACCACATCATAGGGTTGTACAATACCAATCTTCAATCCTTCACGCATCAGCCCAAAATGCTCTTCCATATAACGGGGGAAATCATTTAGTTTACCCATGTATTCTTCAGCATCTTTAACTGAACGCAATGTGGTATTTGACATACCCGATAACTGTGTATGAAAGCCCCCCTCTGATAGGATTGGGTTTAAAAATGACCTGAATCTAAACTCCGAAATATCATCTTCAAAGCTGTACAACAGCAATTCTGCATTAATCTCATCAGCAAAATCCAGGTCTTTTTTATTTATCAGATTAATTTCACCAGAAACCTGCAAGGCAAAATCATGACGTCTTTTGGCTTCCGCTTCTCCATGCAAACCCAGTGGATACCCAGATGCCAAAGAAAGCTTTCTTTCCTGCTCATTAAATGACCTGGTGCGGGAAATGATGGATTTCAACACAGCATTGGTTGGCTCAGGTGCATTTTGGGCGTACGATTGAAACTGGACAAGCAACAGTAAAAAGAGGAATGGTTTCATTACAAGGATTGACTTGTTGGTATATCATTAACAGATCGGGTGATGCCAAGCGGATTGGCATTCTTTAGTTCGTCAGGGAGTAATGCATCCGGATAGTTCTGAAATGCCAGCGGCCTTGCAAATCTCTTGATGGCGTCGGCCCCCACTGATGTATATCGAGAATCAGTTGAAGCGGGAAACGGACCACCATGGTGCATTGCCTGACATACTTCAACACCAGTAGGAACGCCATTAAGGATAATTCTGCCACATTTGGATGCAATTATATCTGCTATGGAAGCATTTGCGGAGAAATCTTTGTCTGTGGCCATCAGTGTGGAGGTGAGCTGCCCTGCTAAACTTCTTGCAACTGCAGCCATTTCATCCTGATCTTTGCACCTAACCAGCATGGAGAAAGGTCCAAATACTTCTTCCTGCAAAAGCGGATTCTTCAGGAAAACTTCTCCTGAAACCTCCGTAAGGATTGGCTCTGGCGAATAATTTAGTGCGTCCTGAGAAACCGAGGTAATAGAGGAAACATCTGTCTGTGAAAGGATTAGTAAGCTTTTTTGTTGGTAATTTTTTGCGATGCCTTCATGAAGCATTTTACCTACTTTTATTTGCTGCAATTTCTCCGCCAGCATTCCCTTAAATGTATCCAGCCCAGGCGAATTCAGTCCAATCAGCAAGCCGGGATTTGTGCAAAATTGTCCTACACCCAACGTGATGGACTCAGCATACATTTGTGCAATACCCGAAGGATCTGCCTCTAGTTTTTCTGGAAATAGAAAAACTGGATTTACACTGCCCATTTCAGCAAATACCGGGATGGGTTGACTCCGCTGGTTTGCCCAGTTGAACAAGGCCATCCCACCTGAATAAGATCCAGTAAAACCTACAGCCTGTGTATGATGGTTTTTAACCAAGGCTTCTCCAACAGCAAATGATGCACCGTGCAGGTGAATAAAAATATCCTGGGGCATCTGCAACCCATCAAGTGCCTTTTTAACAGCACCAGCAACCATTTCTGAAGTTTCAGGATGAGCAGGGTGAGCTTTTAGAACAACCGTACATCCTGCTGCAAGTGCTGTGGCGGTATCTCCACCAGCAGTGGAATAAGCATAAGGAAAATTACTTGAGCCAAAAACAACT
>JBILSG010000216.1:0-4655 GCA_044372235.1 Chitinophagaceae bacterium | reverse complement strand
AGTGCAGCCCGTGAGGCGCTGCAAACGGCCTGGGCAGAAAGAAAGTTGGTGAACCGCATGCCTTCCGCAGCCAGTTTATCCAGATTGGGTGTACGGTAATCCAGGGCCCCGTTTACACCGATATCGCCAAATCCCATATCGTCCATGAAAATCAACACGATATTGGGCATTTTAGGAGTGGCAGGCTTGTGAGCCTGTTGTGTAAATACAATAGTTGTCAGAATAAGGGATAGACATAATCTTTTCATGTGGCAATAAATAGAACAATAATTTACTGATTTTTAGCGGATCTACCAAAAAATATGGCGGCCCCGGAACCGGGGCCGCCATATTGCAAACCAATGATAAAGGTTATTCTGGCAGTAAAATATTGCTTACCTCAAATTTGCGACATAAGGCATTGAAAGCAGCAATATCAGTGGATAAAAGGTTATCCATATCAGTTTTCAATACCAACCACTGCTGATGCAACTCAGCATATCTTGCTTTTTGTCCGGCTGTAACATAAGGAACAGTGCCGTTCACTTCACCATGCACAAAAATTATGTTGGCACTGAGTTTGTTGACAAAATTGATCACATCGTCGTAAGACTGACTTTTAGGCTGAATCAGCTTCTCTTCCCAGACTTTTATTTTTTCCAGCAAAGATTTTCCGGATTTAACCAGTTCCGCCTTGGTCTCATCTGATTCAAGAATACCGTTGAGGGTTCTGACCTGAGACGCAAGCTTACGCATGCGGGTTACGGCAACATGGATATCCGTTACATCAGTCTCCAGTTTTTTCAGGAGCTCATCCTGCGCAGCATAGGCTGCGGCATCTGCATCAATACGCGGATCGGCCTTGATAACCAGCGGTGCAGAAAGGATTGAGCCATCTACATTCAACTCCACGCTATAGGTTCCAGGCACCATACGACCACCCGCATAACTTCCCTCAATATACACTTCATCAATGGTAGGCATGCTCTGTCTCCTCATATTCCATACAAAACGGTTAAGTCCCTTTTTAAAAGTTAACACAGGTTCATTACGCAAGCCGTTATTGGAATACACTTTGGGAGCTGCATTGGAGAAAGTCCTGACCACCTGACCCTGTCCGTCTTTGATGCTGATTGTCAACTTCTTGATGGAATCCGCATTGTCTGGCAGGTGATAATACATCACTGCACCAGTTGCGGGATTGGATCCGGTAGTGACAGGGAAACGGTCTGTTTCCTCACCATTGCTGTCGAATATGCTGTATCCGGAAACACGATAGGTTGTAGGAATAGAGAAGAGGCGCGCTTTGTCTGTTGCAGCAGGATTGAAATCACGAATCGACTGCAGCTCATCCAGAACCCAGAAAGAACGGCCTTGTGTAGCTGCGATAAGGTTATCACGGTGAATCTTCAGATCGGTTATGGGTGTAACAGGCAGGTTACGTTGGAAGTTCTTCCAGCTGGTACCACCATCATAAGAAATATACAAACCAGTTTCTGTGCCCGCAAAAAGCAAACCCTTTCTAACCTCGTCTTCCCGCACTACGCGCATGCATGCGCCATAGGGGATGCCGTTAACGATTTTCGTCCAGGTTTTACCATAGTCATTTGACTTATAGGCAAACGGCGTGAAGTCGTTCAGCTTGTACTTGTTGGCTGCCACATAAACAGTTGCAGGATCATGCGGAGACACTTCAATAGCATTGATCAACGCTTCTCCCAGATCTTTGGGGGTGATATTATCCCAGGTCTTGCCGCCATCACGTGTAACATGAACCAGTCCATCATCGCTGCCTGTATAGATTACGCCATTTTCCTTGTCAGACTCCATGACATAGGAGATGGTGCAATAATTCTCACCACCAGCGCCCTCATTGGTATAAGGGAAACCGCTGATGCCCATCTTACTAGTATCGTGGGTGGTAAGGTCTGGAGAAATGGCTTCCCACGACTTACCCATGTCTTTGGTTTTGAATAACCTGTTACCTGCATGGTAATAGACATTTTTTTCATGCTTTGAATAAAGAATGGGTGCATTCCAGTTGAACCGGTATTGCATGTCTTTGGGTTGCATGGCCTGGTATTGCACAGGATAAACCATCACGCCAACTCCTTCTCCTGTTTGGGTATCGAGTAGTTCGATTGTACCCTGGTAGCTTCCGCCCATCACATAACGCGGATTATTGGGATCGAAGCCCAGAAATGCAGATTCACCGCCTGCTGAATATGACCATTGCCTTTCTGTGATACCTGCACCCGAAGTGCTGCGGCTCGCAATTTTAACAGAGGTATTGTCTTGCTGACCAGCATAGATATTGTAAGGGAAAAGATTGTCTACATTGATGCGGTAGAACTGCGCTGTTGGCTGGTTGTTTTGCGCTGACCACATTTTGCCTCCATTGAAGGTGATGGCCGCACCACCGTCATTAGCGATGACCATGTTCTGGTTGTTTTCAGGATTGATCCAGAGCTGGTGGTAGTCTCCGTGGGTGCCACGAATATCTTTCCAGGTCTTACCACCATCTTCGGATTTCAGTCCTGCTGCTCCCAGTACATACACTGTATTTTCCTGAACCGGGTCTGCAAATACTTCGATATAATACCAGGCACGGGAAATGAGGCGGTGGTCTTTGCTGATTCTGGTCCAGTTTTCACCAGCATTGCTGGAAACGAATAAACCACCTTGTTCTTTTTCTGTATCACTCTCTACCAGGGCATACACCTTTTCAGGGTTTGCCTGTGAAACGGAGATGCCCATCTTACCGAGCTCTTTAGGTAACCCTTGCTGGATTTTCACCCAGGTCTCACCACCATCCGTACTCTTATACAAACCTGATCCCTTGCCGCCACTCTGAACGGCCCAAGGAAGCCTGCGATGGTCCCACATGGCAGCATAAAGGATTCTCGGATTATTCATATCCATACTCAGGTCAGAACAACCTGTATTCTCATCCACATACAAAATATTTTTCCAGGTTTTACCGCCATCTTCAGATTTGTAGATACCCCGCTCTTTAGACGGACCATTAAGAGCTCCCTGAGCTGCAACGTACACCACATCAGGATTCTGTGGATGGATGCGTACGTTGGCGATATGCCTGGTTAAATCAAGCCCTAGATGCTTCCAGGTTTTTCCGGCATCAGTGGATTTATAAACGCCATCGCCATAAGAGGTCATGACACCCCTTGGAGCGTGCTCACCCATCCCTACATAAACCACATTGGGGTCGCTTTGGGCCACTGCTACAGCACCAACAGAACCGGTTTTGAAATAGCCGTCAGAAATATTTCTCCAGCTCTGACCAGCATCCTCTGTTTTCCAGACACCACCACCGGTGATGCCCATGTAGTAAACCAGGGTGTTCCCTTTAACCCCTGTAGCAGATACAGAACGGCCACCCCTGGAGTGACCAAGGTTACGCCAGAAAACAGGCTTGAAATAGGACTCAAGATCTATGGCTGGCGTTTCGGGCTGCGGATTGATTTTCTGCTGCTTTTTCTGGGCCTGTGCATTACCGGCTACAAGCAATAACAGCATGGAGGCAAAGAGAAAATTGCGAAGGACTTGCTGCATGTATAAAATTTTAGAAGCCCTAAGTTACGCAATTCGTAAAATGGATGTTTAGCGCACAAAAAAAAGGGGTGCTGAATGGCACCCCTTAAATGTCTATAGGCAAAATCAATCATCTTCCTCTTCTGCTCTGATTTTCAAAAATGCAGCACGGCGTGGGCCCGGGAAAGGCACATCTCCTTTTATACCATGCCACAGGACCCTGTTGAATTCTACATCGTTGTTGCTGTCTTCCTTGGCAAAATTAAATTTCTCTGATCTGCGTTGCCATTCATTGAGCGCTGTATTTTTCTCATTCAGGCTTACCTGAGGAGTAAGCATATTAAACCTGAACGGCTTGGCTTCTTTATCAAAGCAACGCCATAGCGGGGTAGCAGCTGCATCATACTGGGTCATGGGCTCGAGACCAAGTATCAACTCCATAGTCCGCAGCACGGAAGTAGTCGTATATAGTGTATGGTCAACGAATCCACGTTTTACAAATCCACCAGCCAGATAAGCAGGACTCCTGTGAGCATCCACATGATCAGCGCCATTCTGAGCATCATCTTCCAGGATGAAAACGGCTGTTTCATTCCAGATTGGACTTTTGGCAAGGTGTTCTATGAACATACCAACCGCCATATCATTATCTGCCACATGTGCAAAAGGCGAAGGCCTTCCCAGCCGAACTCCTTCTGTGTGGTCATTTCCGATGCGCACGGTATTGAACTGCGGCACCATACCCTGAGCCAGCAATGAATCAAAATCACGCTTCCAGAGGTTAATGCGAGTGGTGTCGCGGATATTCATGTTATACTCCGGAAAGTACTCACATATTTGCCCTTTTAAAGACGAAACTGTTGCCTTACCATCATTTACAAATTCACCATAACTGCGGTAGCTGATACCATACTTCCTACATTGGTCCCAAATGAAACCACCCTTGTTGTTCGCAATTTCCCTTTCACCTTCTCCACCATAGGTTCCACCGCGTCCGCCATAACTGCTGGGCCATGTTTTCTCGAGATAATCATTGGCATAAGCTCCCATGCTCCAATTGTGGCCATCGGCACTCACTTCTGCATTCACATAAAAATTGTCGAGCAGCACGAAAGACTCAGCGA
>JBILSG010000215.1:0-4656 GCA_044372235.1 Chitinophagaceae bacterium | reverse complement strand
CGAAACGCATACGTACCCTTTAACCTATTGGTATCCAATCTTTTATATGCCCATATGCCGTCATCTACTAGGTGATAGGGGTGCATGGAAGCTACAACCTGCTGGCGGGCGAAATTACTGATAGCATCCTTTGTAACATGCTGTGCATGTTCAACGCGGAAACGCCTATCCCTTTCGCCATTGACTTTCCTGGCTTCATCATATACCCCAAGGATAAAATCATTGGCTTTGTCTCCGATGGCATGCACTGCCACATGGAGTCCGGCTTTATCTGCCCCTAGAACCCATTTGCGCAGATCTGTCGTATCCGTTATGTTCAATCCATGTGAATGGGGATCATCAAGGTAGGGCTGATGAAACCAGGCTGTAGTAGAGCCCAGTGACCCATCCACATAGCCTTTGAGTCCGCCCCAGTGAACCATATCATCACCTCTTCCGTTTTTTTGCACGAAGGTGTCGAGCTGCTGCCAGGTAGCCAGCGGAACGAAAGAATACATGCGGAGTTTCATATTGCCGGCTGCTACTGCCCTGCGGTAGGTTTCCAGGTCTTTCCAACCACCATAAGAACCCATATCATTAACCTGCGTTATCCCCTTTGATAGGGCATGTTCAGCCGCTGCCTGCAGGTATTCATCCAGTTGTGCAGATGTGGGATCAGGGATTACTTTGAGAATAAGGTTCATGGCCGCATCCTTGAAGATACCTGTGGGTTCACCATTCGCATCCTTCACAAGCACTCCGCCTGCGGGAGAAATAGTAGCGGCTGTGACCCCGGCAAGCTGCATGGCCTTGCTGTTAGCAAAAGCCATATGTCCATCGTAACGGGTAATAAACAACGGATGATTTCCTGTTACGGAATCAATCCACGCTTTTGCCGGCAACTCACCACCCCAGTTTTCATGGTCCCAGCTACCCTCCATAATCCAGGTATCACCGGGATGCGATGCGCTAAAGTCCTTGATTCTTTTGATAAATTCTTCGCGCGTCATGGCGTCTTTCAAATGCACGCTGGATAATCCGTAACCTGCAGAAAGAAAATGGGTATGATTATCTGTGAAACCCGGATATACCCACTTTCCCTCGAGATCAACTTTTTCCTTACTGCTGAATTTTGCAGCATCATCCCCCACATAAATAATCTTTCCATCTTTAACTGCAATAACCTTTGCAACCGGATTGCTTACATCACCTGTCCATATTTGTCCGTTTACATACACACTGTCTGCCTGCTCACCGGAACAAGCACTAAGGAGAACGATACAAAACAACACGATTAACCTGGTCATGGGGTAAATATTTTTGTAAAAATAAACGATTTGGGAAGTAAATACATTTTTGGTGAAAGGTAGTCCACTGAAAAAGATATCAGCAAGGAATAAATAGTAACTTTAAAATGATGAATTCCCGCCTCACTATAACGCTCTTTTGTTTGCTGCTGGTGCTGGCCTGCTCAAAGGAAGTGATGGACCTGTTCCGCGGATTTGAAAAACCGGTGCATTTTCCGGAACCAGTGTACAATATGACAAAAAACCCAGTTACGGCAGCGGGATTTGCATTGGGGAAAATGCTTTTTTTCGACAGTACGCTGTCTGTTGATCAGTCGACCAGCTGCGGATCCTGTCACATGCCTTCATCGGCTTTCACCCACCATGAACATGATTTCAGTCACGGACTTAACGGTGCCCTTACAACCCGCAATGCTCCTCCCCTTTTCAACCTGGCATGGAGCAACAGCTTCATGTGGGATGGCAGTGTAGCTGAACTGGATATGCAGCCTGTAAAACCGCTCACCAACCCCATGGAAATGGGGATGCAGATGCCTGAAATACTGCGTATGCTCAATGCTTCTAATATGTACCGCCGCATGTTTGCTGAAGCCTTTGGAACACCTGTTGCATCAGAAGAAAAAATGATGAAAGCATTGTCTCAGTTTATGCTGATGCTGGTAAGCAACGAGTCTCGTTACGACAGCATTCAAAGAGGCTCAGCCTCGTTTACACCGCTGGAAAACGAAGGCTACCGGTTCTTCCGGCAACACTGCAACAGCTGTCACCGGGAACCACTGTTCACAGATAATCAGTTTCACAATACCGGTTTGCCTGCTTCAAATGTGGCCGACTCCGGAAGGTTTTTCACCACCCGCAACACCAGAGACCTTTTCGCATTCAAAACACCTAACCTCCGTAACCTGAGTTATACCAAACCTTTTATGCATGATGGCCGCTTTTCAACAATCGACCGGGTTCTGGATCATTACCAAAAAACCCTACCCATTAAGCCTGAAGACCGTATTGGCCTGAAAGCCTTTCTTAAAACACTGGATGACCCTACATTCATCCGTGATCCGCGCTTTGCCGGTGGCGGACATCACTAATTTCGCCGGGGTGACCAAAATCACCTTTTTCGCCATCCACTGGCATTAGCTTTGCTGCAAACAATCACCATGATTACCCACTATCCCATCCTGGTTGTAGGAGGCGGTAACGCCGGCATCTCGGTATCAGCACAGCTGCTCAATAAAAATAAAAAACTCCAGCTGGCCATCATCGAACCATCAGACAAACATTACTACCAGCCGGCCTGGTCGCTGGTAGGAGCCGGTATCTTCAACAAAGCCAAAACCGTACGCAGTGAAGCGAGTGTAATTCCGAAAGGCGCAACCTGGATCAGGGATGCCGTCACTTCATTCAAACCAGAAGAAAACAAGGTCTATCTGAACAACGGAATAAGCCTGACATACGACTACCTCATCGTAGCACCGGGCATTCAACTGAACTGGGGTGAAGTGAAGGGTTTGAAGGAAAACCTGGGTAAAAACGGGGTATGCTCTAATTATGACTTTCGCTATGCAGATTATACCTGGACCTGCATACAACAAACACATCAAGGCAAAGCCATCTTCACCAATCCGCACACGCCGGTGAAATGCGGCGGTGCACCTCAGAAAATCATGTACCTCGCGAGTGACTATTTCAGGAAACAGGGGCGCAATAAACAAATCGAAGTGGCCATGTGGTCTGGCGGAACACGCGTGTTCGGTGTTCCCAAATATGAAGAGGTGCTCAAGAGCATCATTGCTGAACGGCACATCAACATGCAGTTTCACCAGAAACTGGTGGAAATTGACGGGGAAAATAAAAGGGCGAAATTCATCGGTATCGGGGAAAAGAACAAAGACATAGAATCCTGGGTGGATTTCAGCATGATTCATGTAACGCCGCCTCAGTCTGCTCCGGACTTTATACGGAACAGTCCGCTCGCCAACACTGCGGGTTGGGTGGATGTGGACCGCTTTACTTTACAGCACAACAAATACAAAAATATCTTCTCCCTGGGAGATGCTTCTTCTCTGCCAACCAGCAGAACAGGAGCAGCCATCCGTAAACAGGCACCAGTACTGGTCAAAAACCTGATGGCTGCCATGCAGGGCAAACCCTTGGAAGCCCGTTACAATGGCTATACCAGCTGTCCAATTATTACGGGTTACGGTAAACTCATGCTGGCTGAATTTGATTACGACAATCAACCTGCCGAAACCTTCCCATTCAACCAGGCCAAAGAAAGGTGGAGCATGTTCATGCTGAAGCGGTATATTCTACCCTGGTTATACTGGAATGAAATTCTGCCTGGCAGGATGTAATCTGGCGATGGCGTATCTTTAGGGCAAACAACCATTTGTATTCCCGTATGATACGTTCATTCCTATTCTTCCTGTTCTTTATCGGCACTTTATCGGGCTTTTCACAGTCTGCTTTCAACATCATCCCCAAACCTGAATCAGTAATTGTCGGAAAGGGGTTTTATGTATATGGTCCGCATACCCGAATCTATGCCAGCAAGCCCTTTCTGGCTGCCGCAAAGCTCTTGGGAGAAACCATGAAGTTACCTGCAAATCATGTGGCTGTTTGGCAAAAGGGAATGATCGTTCCGTCCGGTTCAGTTATTTTTGAAAAAACATCAGGAAAGCCTGAAGACAGCAGCGCCTACCGGCTTGATATCAAAAGTGGTGAAATACGCATCAGTAGCTCAGGATATACTGGCGCCCTGTACGCCATGCAAAGCATCACACAGCTGGTACTGACCAGTAATCAAACAAACGAGATTCCCTGTGCAACCATTGCAGATAAGCCGAGATTTGGTTACCGCGGACTCATGATGGATGTTTCTAGGCATTTTTATCCGCCTTCGTTTGTCCACAAAATGATAGACCTCATAGCCTTATACAAACTGAACACCCTGCACCTCCACCTCACGGATGCAGCAGGCTGGCGGATGGAAATAAAAAAGTATCCGGAACTGACCAATCAGGCTGCCTGGCGTTCAGAAGGACAATGGAAACCCTGGTGGAAAGGCGACCGGGCATATGCCCAGTTAGGCGAACCCAAAGCCTTTGGTGGCTTCTACACGCAGGACGAAGCCCGTGAAATGGTAACTTACGCTGCAACCAGGGGAATCACCATCATCCCGGAAATTGAAATGCCAGGGCATTCCGAGGAAGTCATTGCTGCCTTCCCACACCTGGGTTGTATAGGGGCCAAAGCCGGACAGGGTGAATTCTGTATCGGTAACGACTCCACTTTTGTTTTTATGCAAGATGTGCTGACGGAAATCATGTCCATTTTCCCGTCCCCATACATCCATATCGGTGGTGATGAG
>JBILSG010000214.1:0-4657 GCA_044372235.1 Chitinophagaceae bacterium | reverse complement strand
GGCCTGCTTCACCACCACGAGCATCACAATGGCAAAAAGGAAAACGGTAGCCACCTCATTCCAAATCCTCAATTGATTGGAACTGTACTTGAACGCTCCGTGTATCTCCTGCTTGAAAATAATATGTAGCGAGTAATGATATGCATATAAAAGCAAAACAAAAATGAGTTTAACCAGCAGCCACCTTCCCTCGGGCAGAAAAACAATGCGGTGAAATCCACTTGCTGTAAGTACCCAAATGCCCATTACAAGCGTGATTATGGCTGATGGCCACGTGATACCGTACCAAAGCCGCTTCAACATGACATTGAATTGCTTTTGTAAAACCGTACGTTCAATTTCGCCCAACTGTTGGGCTTCAGTATTGTAGATGAAAAGTCGTGGCATATAAAAAAGCCCTGCAAACCAGGTCACCACAAAGATGATATGCAGGGCTTTTACATAATCTACAGTCATAACTCAGGATAAAATCATTTTAGTTGACCCCGACTTCACATCATCAACATATCCTTTCAATGTACTCACCCAGTCTGGGTGTGTATTCAAACATGGAATCATGGTAAACGACTCTCCACCGGCATGGATAAACTCCTCCTTCCCTTCTTCAGCAATTTCTTCCAACGTTTCAAGGCAGTCACTCACGAAAGCCGGACAGGCAACGAGCAATTTCTTAACGCCTTCTTTGGGAAGATGCTCTAAGCGGTTTGCAGTGTAGGGCTTAAGCCATTCTTCACGACCTAACCTTGACTGAAAAGAATATTCGAATTTATCTGCAGGGATACCCAGCTTTTCAACAACGAGCATGGTTGTGGTATGGCAGTGCTGGCGATAACATTGATTGTGCGCAGGTGAATCTACAGAACAGCAATTGTTCACTTTCAAGCAATGACATCCGGTAACGTCTCCTTTCCGGATGTGCCGCTCTGGTACACCATGATAACTGAATAGGATTTTGTCATAATCCTGTTCCAGGTAAGGCGCTATGCTGTTTGCCAATGCATTGATATATTCTTCATCCTTGTAATAAGGCTTGATAAATGTGAGCTTGAATGGATAATTATTTTTATCATAAACTTCCTGTGCATAAGCAACAGCAGTTTCATAACTACTCATGGCATAGTGGGGATACAACGGGATGGCAATTACTTCATCGAGTCCATCTACCTGACTCATCAGGCTGTCAAATGCAGCCTTAGGAGTAGGATTTCCATATCGCATGGCAATCTCTACCGGTTCTTCAACATGTTGCTGAAGTGCCTGCTGCAACTGGCGAGTCAACACCATCAGCGGAGATCCTTCGTCAGTCCAAATTGACTTGTATGCCTTTGCGGATTTCGGGGATCGGAATGGAACGATAATCCCCCTAACCAACAATAACCTCAGCAGATATGGGTAATCAATCACCCTTTCGTCCATTAAAAATTCACTCAGGTATTTCCTGAGATCTTTCACAGAGGTTGAATCAGGAGATCCAAGGTTCATCAACAGAATGGCTTTCATAAAATTTTATAATTATAAGTACACAAAACTAAGTTATCAGCTTTCCAGAGCTAATCAAGACAGTCACTGAACTGTCAAAAAAACGGATATAGGTAATTAAAATTGCCCTAAACACAATAATATCAACGAATTGACATTTTAGTGACAAGACAACTTGTGCGTGGCAAACCCTCGCTATACTTTTGTATTCGAAAACCCTAATCATGGTTTACGTCAAATCGACACCCTTTCATTTTTGCATGGCCGGAGTAAACTACCGGAAAACTGATGGTCACCTGAGAAGCAGGTATGCACTCAATGATACCCAGTATGAAAACCTGCTGCAACTGGCAGGATCATTCCAAGTTGAAGAGTGTTTTGTTATTTCCACCTGCAACAGAACCGAAATATACGGAACGACTGACAGCGTAAATAAACTCATGCAATTGCTTTGCACACAAACAGAGGGTGATTTGCATGGATTTGAACAAATCGCATACTTAAAGAAAGGTGAAGAGGCTGTTCGTCATTTATTTGATGTAGTATCCGGATTGGATTCTCAAATACTTGGTGATTATGAAATTGTTGGCCAGGTAAAAAAGTCTGTAAAGATTGCAAGACAGGCGGGAATGCTAGGTGCCTATACAGACAGGGTAACCAACCTCGCTTTCCAGTGCTCCAAGAAAATCAAAACATCAACCTGCCTGAGTGGTGGCACTATTTCAGTATCCTTTGCTGCCATCCAGTATCTCAAGGAAAATTTAAAAACAACAGGCAATCAAAATATTTTGCTGATTGGTACAGGTAAATTCGGGAGAATAACTTGCAAAAATCTTGTTGACTACCTGAATACAAAAAACATAACCCTGCTCAACAGATCCATGTACAAAGCCGAGGCGCTGGCTCAGGAACTGGGCTTGAAAGTTGCCCCAATGGAGGAACTGCCTAACCTTTTGAAGACTGCTGATGCAGTTCTCGTTGCTACAAATGCAAAAAAACCAATTATCCTGAAAGAACACCTCAACAATGGAAGAGAAATGGTTGTGATTGACCTTTCCATCCCATTCAATGTAGAAGAAAGCGTCAAAGAACTCTCCGCTGTGAACCTGATTAATGTTGATGATCTCTCAAGGATAAAAGATGAAACCCTTGAAAAAAGAAATGCAGAAGTTCCCAAAGCAAAAGCAATAATTGATACCCATATTCAGGAATTTTTTGAATGGGTTTCGATGAGAAGATATGTTCCTCTAATGCAATCGCTAAAATCCAAACTGATTGAAATACAGGAAGCCCAACCCGAATTGATGGCTACCTCATCTAAGACAACAGAGAAAAGAATTCAGAATGCCATCAACGGCATGGTTAATAAAATGCGCAGACAGGATAACAAAGGCTGTCATTACCTGGAAGCCATCAACGAATTCATGACTGTAACAGCCTGATATGGGAAAAAAATTACGCATTGGAACACGGGAAAGTCAGCTCGCCGTTTGGCAGGCAACTACCGTACAGGGGATGCTTGCTGAAAAAGGAATTGAGAGCGAACTCGTTCTCATCAAAAGTGAAGGCGATATTGACCTGAAAACCCCGCTATATGCCATGGGTGTTCAAGGCGTTTTCACCAGAAGCCTCGACATAGCCCTGCTTAATGGAAAGATTGATATTGCAGTGCACTCCATGAAGGATGTACCTACACAACTGCCGGCAGGAATCATACAGTCGGCTGTACTCAAACGGGGACCAGTAAAAGATTTGCTCGTTTTCAAGGGCAATTGGCACATGTCAGACGGACAATGGGTTAAAAAAGACGGTTCACCGATGCACATCGCCACCAGCAGTGTGCGCAGAACCTCACAATGGCTGAACAGGTATCCTTCAACTTCCATCCATAATCTCCGGGGCAATGTCAACACCAGGCTGCGCAAATTGGCTGAGGAAAATTGGGATGGTGCCATTTTCGCGGCGGCAGGTTTGGAACGCATCGGTCTCAGACCAGAAAATTCAATTGAATTGGATTGGATGCTGCCTGCACCGGCACAAGGTGCCATCATGGTGGTATGTGGTGCAGATGACCAATATGCATTCGATGCCTGTCAACTTCTGAATGATGAGCTCACTGCGCAGTGTACAAAAGTTGAGCGCGACTTCCTCAGAACCCTTATGGGAGGCTGTTCAACGCCCATCAGTGCCCATGCAACCATCACCGGCAATACTATGCACTTTCAGGGCGAAATACTGTCTCTGGATGGCGCACAAAAAGCAGCTATTGATCAACAAATCACCCTCGAACAAGTCGAAAATTGGGGAAAGGTTGCAGCAGAACTGATTCTTGCACAAGGCGGTCAAGCCATTGTGGATGCCATCAACCATGCGGGTAATTAATCACCATATTTTATCCACCAGACCTTTGGAGGAGGCATTGGTGGAAGAAGCGGCAAAACAGGGTATTGCAATAGACCAGTCAGACTTCATTGCAACAAAACCCATACTCAAGAAAGAAACAATAGAAAGCATAAAGTCTGCCATCAATAAAAAGGCAGCAGTGGTATTCACGAGCATGAATGCTGTAGATGCAGTGTTTGCGCAGCTTGAAGGCCATTCGCCTGAGTGGGATATCTTCAGCATCGGCCATACCACACAACAACTTATCCGGGATTATTTCAAAAAGTCGAGGATGCTCGCCACCGGTGATTCAGCAGCACAACTCGCACAGGCCATAGTAGACACCGCTTCAGTAAGCGATGTCATTTTTTTTTGCGGAGACAACAGAAGGGATGAACTGCCCTCCATTTTGCGCGGCAACAACATTCAAGTCAACGAAATAACCGTTTACCAAACACAAATGACTTCCGCGCCAATTGCCAAGGCATATGACGGGATTCTGTTCTTCTCCCCCAGTGCCGTTGAAAGTTTTTTTGCAACCAACACACTACCAAAGCATACAATTCCGTTTGCCATAGGAAAAACAACAGCAGAAGCCATCAGCATGCACACACAGAATCCGATAATCATCAGCAAATCACCGGGCAAAGACAAGCTAGCCCGGCAGGCTATTGCATATTTCTGCAACCATAGATCAAACTAATTATATCTTTATACCATTCAATATCAACTGATTAAATCGACACTATGACAGAACTGAAGAATGATCTCCTCCTAAAAGCACTTCGTGGAGAAG
>JBILSG010000212.1:0-4666 GCA_044372235.1 Chitinophagaceae bacterium | reverse complement strand
AGTTTGTGGATTTTTTCAAATCCCCTTATCAGGGCAAACAGCTGTCGCATGGAAAATAGGGTCATTGCATAGTCTCCGGCATTGAGAATCCGGTATAGGAAGCTGTTGACAGGATTTGGATTTTCAGGGATGCTTTGTGGGTTATCATCAAGGAATTTTTCCACCACCAGCATCGTACCATTGGTGATGTCTCCCGGCCAGTTGTTGAGCTCTTCTTCAATCAGTTTCAGAATATCCTGTACTTCTTTGATTGCATGAATATCCTGCAGCGGACTTGAAAATATTTTCTGAAGCACCTGTCTGCCTGCAGCAGTGGTTGTATGGTCTATCCGAACAAAAAGCGACTGCTCTTCATCGGGATGAAAAACGGCCAGGTCCTGTAATGTTGTTTTGTCAATCAGCATGCATTCAATTTCGGTCGAACAGCAACCGCATTCCCCGATGAGATGCATCTACCCGTCCGTTTTCATACACAGGATGTCCGTTTACAAAAGTCATGTCTATGCTTGCAGGGAACGTAAAGCCTTCGAGCGGACTCCATCCACATTTATACAAGATATTTTCTTTGCTGATGGTATAGGGTGTGTTGAGGTCAACCAGCACCAGGTCTGCATAGTAGCCCTCACGGATGAATCCCCGTTCTTTGATCTGGAAGCAGGTGGCTGGTGCATGTGCCATTTTGCGCACCACATCTTCAATGCTAATTCTACCTTGTTGTACATAGTGCAACATGAGTTGCAGGCTGTGCTGTACCAGAGGCAGACCTGCATGAGCATGCGTGTAATCACCCGACTTTTCATCCACGGTATGCGGAGCATGGTCTGTGGCGATGATATCCAGCCGGTCGTCGAGCAGGGCTTCCCAGAGGGCAGCTTTGTTTTCTGGTGCTTTGATAGCCGGGTTGCATTTGATTTTGTTGCCAAGGGTTGCGTAATCATCTGCGGTGAAATGCAGGTGGTGGACGCATACTTCAGAGGTGATTCTTTTTTCAGCGAGGGGTAGGAGGTTGCTGAACAGCTGTAATTCTTTGGCTGTGGAGATATGCAGGATATGCAAACGGGTATTGTTTCGCTTGGCCAGCTGAACGGCCATCAGTGAGGATTCAAAGCAGACCTCTTCGTCACGGATGATGGGGTGGTCTGCTGCTTGCGGTATCCTCCCTTCAGCGGCAAATTTTTCTAGGTTGCGTTTGATGATGCGTTCATCTTCACAGTGCGTGGCGATGAGCACCTCGCTTTCCCTGAATATTCGGTCGAGTGTCAGGTGATTGTCTACCAGCATATTTCCCGTGGAAGACCCCATGAAAATTTTGATGCCGCAAACCCTGTCTTTTTTCTCATTGGTTTTTAAAACCTCTTCTTCATTGTCGTTGGAAGTGCCCATGAAAAAAGAATAGTTGGCAGGAGAGGACTGTGCTGCTATGGCATATTTTTCTTCCAGCAGCTCCTGGGTCAGGGCTGCCGGCCTAGTATTGGGCATCTCCATGAAACTGGTTGTACCCCCAGCCACAGCTGCCACAGACTCTGTATGGATATTGGCTTTGTGGGTTAGCCCGGGTTCCCTGAAATGCACCTGATCGTCAATGACACCCGGCAAGAGGAATTTATTCTCTCCATCAATCTCCCTGGCGTGGTATGAATTGTCAATTCTGTGGTTTATCTTTAAAATCCGATTGTCGCCTATCAGTATATCCCCATTGATTATTTTTCCGTCGGACACCATTTGCGTGTTCTTGATCAGGATTTTAGACATTGTACCTATGTTGTTGAACACGCAAATTATTAAAAGATTGGCAGTCATTTCGATTTTTGCTCTGCCTTTACCAGTTTTAGCACAATCCTCCTTGTTTCAGCAGGGCGCCAAGGATTATTTCCTGCTCAACAGGCTTGAAATCAAGATGCAGCGGGATACGGCACTCAATTTTTCTGCATTGAAACCTTACAACAGAAAGTGGTGGGCAGGTGCCCTTGAGCGTGCTACCGATAGTGCGTCTGGAATCACGTTATCGGCTGTTGACAGATATAATATACAGCGTGCCAGGCTGAACAACAGGGAATGGAAGGGCAGGGATTCTGTTTTCCCGGTGAGTAAAAAGGCTCTTTTTGCATCCTTTTACCAGGACCCAGCTAATTTTGTGGGGATAGACGAACCTGATTTTTTTCTTTCCGTCAATCCTGTTTTGCAACTCCAGGCCATGCGCAACGAAGCAACCGATGAGATACTCTATACCAATACCCGCGGAGTGGTGGTAAGGTCACAGGTTTCAGGTAAACTCGGTATGCAGATTTTCGTTACAGAAAATCAAGTAAAACCGCCTGTTTACCTTCGTAACCGGATTGAGCAGTTCAGGGCAGTGCCCGGTGCTGGATTGTACAAACCTTTTAAAGAAACCGGGTACGATTATTTTGATGCACGTGGATCTGTTTTTTTCAACGCAGCCAAGTCTCTTGACTTCCAGTTCGGCTATGATAAAATGTTCATCGGCAATGGTTACAGAAGCCTGTTCTGGAGTGATCATGGTAACAGTCACCTTTATCTCAATGCTAACCTGCGTATCTGGAAACTCAA
Organism: Chitinophagaceae bacterium; assembly: GCA_044372235.1. Lineage (GTDB taxonomy): Bacteria > Bacteroidota > Bacteroidia > Chitinophagales > Chitinophagaceae > Pollutibacter. Next base: position 2,098 of record JBILSG010000212.1, on the reverse strand, counting down.
TTACATGAGTCGGATCATGGAGCTGCAACCGCAGTACACCCGCAGGACGCTGGGCTTCGATACCCTTCATGCCAAGAAATATGCTTCTGTTCACTACCTGAGTATCAACGTTCCCAAGTGGCTCACGCTGGGTTTTTTTGAAGGTATTGTATTCGGCAGACCCAACCGTTTTGAATTTCATTACCTGAATCCTGTCATGTTCCTGCGTGTGTCTGAATTACAGGTGGGTAGTCCGGATAATGCCTTCATCGGCTTCGATGCCAAAGCCAATCTGGGGAAGCGGGTGCAGTTATACGGACAGGTTATGCTCGATGAGTTTTTTACTACGTATATCAGGCAGAAAGACAACTGGTGGGGTAATAAATGGGCCCTGCAGGGGGGACTGAAATACATAGATGTTTTAGGGATTAAGAACATGGATCTCCAGCTGGAGACTAACTGGATCAGGCCATTTACTTATTCCCATACCGATACATTCGCCAATTACACACATTACAATCAGCCTATCGCACATCCTTCCGGATCAAATATCAGGGAAGGCATAGCTATTCTTACCTGTCAGCCAGCACCCCGCTGGTATTTGCAGGCCAAAGGTGTTTTCTGGCTTGCGGGTGCTGATCCCGTGGGTAAAAATTACGGGAACAATATCTTCAAGCCCAGTGATACCCGTTCCATCGAGGAGCGGGTTTATTATGGAGTGCCAGATTCCCGAAAAAATCTGCATACCAGCTTGTGGGCTGCATACGAATGGAAGGAGAATCTGTTTCTGGAGGGTACTGTCACTTACAGGAAAATGGAAGGAATGCCGCGGAATGTGCAGGTTTCTGCCGGCTTACGCTGGAATATCCACAGGCAGGAACACGACTATTGATTTACCGGCCTAGTCCACCCCCTTCAAAATGCAATGAGAAAAGAATCATTCTGCTGTTCATCTTGTCGATAACACTCGAGTAGCGCAGGCTTTCGTCTCTGCTGTGCACGTTTGACAACCCATAGCTGAATTTGATTTCCGGAGAGAGGATAAAGTAGGGGAAGAAGAACTGGAATCCTATACCACCTTCCACACCATAATCCGATTTTTTCACCTTGACGATATTGTCTGCATTCCTTGCTCCTGAATTACTTGCCAGGTCAAAATCATATTTCATACCGGCCAGTGTGTATACCCTGAAGTTGTTGATGCGGTCGCTCTTCAGCCTTACCTGAATCGGGAAACTCATCACGATGGATTCCACGTTTTGATCGATGATGGAAGCGGTAGCCTGATTGGGTAGTTTTTCTGTGTAGCCGAATTTCTTTTCGCTGAAAATCAGGTTAAGCGGATAGAAGCGGACATCAAAGTGTTTGGACGCCTGCCAGTTGGCCATGATGCCCAGGTGAATCCTGCCGCTGTTTTTGGATTCCACCCGGTAAATGGTGTCTTGTGTGAGGAAGGTAGGGTGGTGGGTGATATTGTAGTTGGAACGGTTATATCCCAGGATGATACCGAAGTAATAGTTTTTCTGGTCGTGATCAGGCAGATTGAGGTCAACCTGCTGTGCACGGGTCTGCATGCTGAAAACCAGCAGGAGCAGCATAAGCGTTATTTTGTACCTGTATATATGCTGCATATTCCGAAACTTAGTCTTTTGCATGAGGTATTGTTGAAGCCAGTGGTGTCGAGCACCCGGAGGAAGTCTTTTCCTTCCGGAAACTTTTGGACTGAATCGTTCAGGTACTGGTAGGCATTGCGGCTTTTGGAAAAAATCCTGCCTATACCCGGAGTTATAAAATTCATGTACAGGTTATAGATTTGTTGGATACCAGGAAGGGAAGGACGAGAGAATTCCAGCACCACCAGTCTGCCACCCGGTTTCAGGACCCTGTTGATTTCTTTGAGGCCATTTTCCAGATTTTGAAAATTACGTACGCCAAAGGACACTGTGACAGCATCAAAGGATTCATCATTGAATTGAATCGCTTCGCTGTCGCCTGTCTGCAATTCGATGGTGTTTGTTAAACCAGCAGCGGCAATTTTTTTCCTGCCGAAGTCAAGCATGCCCTCTGATATATCGATACCAATGATTTTTTCGGGTTGAAGCACTTTGGTGGCCATCAG
>JBILSG010000213.1:0-4666 GCA_044372235.1 Chitinophagaceae bacterium | reverse complement strand
AACGATGATTTCTATTTTAACGACCTGCTGAATAAGGCTGTTTTAATGAAATTACAGCAAAAGAAAACAACCAGGCAGTTTTATCCCAATCCTGTAAAGTTTAATGAAAAAGAAATCAGTATTTTAAAACTAATCGCTCAGGATAAAACCACTGAAGAGATATCCAGAGAGGTTTTTCTTTCTCCACGGACCATAGAAACCATCAGGCAAAATATGAAAACCAAAGTTGGTGCAAAAACCATAGCTGGACTGGTAATGTATGGCATGCGGAATAAACTGATTGATTAATTAAACAGTGGTAACACCATGTTTGATTGCATACATGGCTAAGCCAACCCTGCTTTTGATATCTAGTCGCGTAAATAGGGTGTCCCTGATACCATCAATTGACCGCGGATTTATTTTCATGGCTGATGCAATTTCTTTGTATGTCATTTCTGTGCAGGAAAGTTTTAGAAATTCAATTTCTGTTTCAGACATCAATATCTTATTAAGGGTGGGATTATTGTCATTATCCCGGAATAAGCCGGCAAGTTTACTGCTTGTTTGGGCTGAATAGTAAAAGCCATTTTCATGGACAGACTGAATTGCATATAGCATTTCTGAAGGGTGCACATCTTTTTTCATAAATCCTCTGACACCAGCTTTTAAGAGTCTTATCAAAATGAGTTCAGAGTCATACATGGTAAGCATCAGAACTTTGATGTGTGGGTGTTTTTCCTGAAGGTAGACCGATGTCTGATACCCATCCATTTCCGGCATATTTAAATCAAGTATGATGATATCTGGAATATTATCTTCCCTAATTTTTTCTATCAATTCTTTTCCATTGCTTACTTCATATATTACTTTGCATTGTCCGGAATTATTAATCAAAGCTGCAAGTGCATTTCTAAGCAGCACATGGTCGTCAGCTATGGCTACTCTGATCAGGGACTTTTCTTTTTGTTCGTTCATTGATTGGAAGTTTTATGTTGATTGTTGTACCTACACCGTGAATTGAGAACATGTCAAGTTCTCCTGCAATTGACTTAACCCGGTCTTCAAGATTTTTTAATCCAGCCATACGCCTGATTCCCCTTCTCGCTTTTGTAGCTTCCAGGTCAAACCCTCTGCCATCATCTGATATTTTCATCCTTAGTAATTCTTCCTCAAAAATCAATTCTACCACAATGGTTCTGGCCCTTGCATGTTTAAGTATATTGTTTAATGATTCCTGAATAATCCTGAGTAAGATCAGTTCTATGTTAGGGTTCAGAAAAACAATTTCACCGGTTAATTCATATTCAATTGAATAGATGCCGGTACTGGCGATGACGCCTACCTCTGATTCAATGGCCTCATTGAGACCGAACATAAGCATTTGTTCGCCATCCAGTGATTTGGAGAGGTCATTCATCTCAACCAGCGATTTGGAAATCAGGTCGATTGTAGAATACAAGTTTATTTCTGTGTTATCCTTTTTATCCAGAAAGGTATTCAACTGAAGTTTGGCTAATGTAAGTCCAAGGCTGATGTTATCGTGTATTTCTCTCGAAATTTTCAGAAATGTTTCTTCCTGAATTTCCAATTGTGTAGCAAGTAATGCTTTTTCGTGGTTGAGTTTGATGGTTTCCAATTCAATTTTTGCAGCTACAATACGTTTTTTAAATAGTAAAGTAAGATTAACTACTATTGACGTAGAAGCCAGAATTATAATTGAGGCAAGGCCAATAATTAAAACTTTTATAAGTTCTGTATCTTCCATTTAACTGACTTGATTAATGATATAAATATAATCATGTAGCCTATTTCATTAATGAAAGCAGCGGCGTCTTGAATTTCCTCTTCATTGAAAAAACCATTGTCAGAAATAATGTAAAGCGGAACTGTAAAATTTACAAACGCAAATAAGGCGTTGTTTATGATTGAATCACTTTGTGGCCTTGTCAAATTAGGTTTTTCAATTTCGGAGTAAAATAATTTTATTGCAAATGTATTTATCATCAAAAATTCAAAAATTACTAAGATTAGGTAAAAGCTTATAATTTTAGTTAAGTACAGGAGAAATAAAAAAAATAAGACCATTATCAATATAATATTCGTTTTGTCCTTTATTATATTTTTTGAAGACTTTCCAAATTGATAGAAGATAAATACAGTAACTATTTCTATAATTATATAAGTAGGCTGATATATTTTTGAAAAGCTGTCATGGAACTCTTTATATCTTAAGATCTCAAAGATTAAAACAATTAATGCGTTATCTAAAAATGAAAAAAATAACATTGGAAGAAACAAATGAATTTTCTTTGCTCTCAAAGAATCTTTAATTAACAAATTGCATGTGTAGAGAGATATGAAAAAATTGACTTTATGAAAAAGGTATGAGAGGATAAATAAAGTTTTCAAATTGCTCTTTTCCCAAATTTATCCTTTTGCAGTTTTACCTCAATGTGAAAAAAACATTTTTTTAGGTGAAAAAAACAATTCTTTGTTGTTAAGTTGTGTTTATTTTATAAAATATTGAAAATCAATTGGTTATGTTTTTTTTGAAATCTATTGAGGATTTCGGGTCGTTTGCGTAATTTCCGCAACTTGGTAAAAGGGTGTAATTACGTTGTTGATTTACAGGTAAATATTCTATCATTGCACTTATTTACAATATCCAACCTTACCAACTGTTAAATTCATGGAACAGATAAAAGTTGCCATTGCTGACGATCATGTTCTTTTCAGGGCAGGTGTTAAGACTGCCATGTCTATGCACAAAGACATCAAAATGATTGCAGAAGCTGACAATGGTATGCAGTTGTTATCAGTGCTCAAGCATGTGCGTCCGGATGTTATCCTGCTTGATATTCAGATGCCAATCATGGACGGGATAACCACATTACCGGAGATAAAGAATCTCTACCCTGATGTTAAGGTTATCATGCTTACTATGCACAATGATCACTCCATGATCTCCAAGTTAATGGAATTAGGGGCAAATTCATACCTCACAAAGAATTCTGATTCCGAAATTATTTATCAGGCAATCAAAACGGTTCATGAGCAGGAGTATTATTTCAATCAGCTCACTAACAAGGCTTTAATTGATGGCCTGCGTGTAAAGCGTCAGGCTGAAGCATCGCTTCCTACCGATGCTAAACTTACAGATAAGGAGATTTCAATTCTCAGAATGATTTGTGAAGAAAAAAGTACAAAGGAAATTGCTGACCTGGTTGATTTGAGTCCACGGACAGTTGAAGCAATCCGGGATAAACTTAAAGTCAAAACAGGAGCCAAATCTCTTGCCGGATTGGTTATGTATGCAGTAAAATCAGGGATTATAGAAAGCAGGCCTGCTTAATTTTTTTTCGTTCAACAATATGAATTCATGTGTGTTTTATACGCATGAATATGCCTGAAGTAAATGTTTTTTGGTTTAGGAGAGATCTCCGTCTTTCAGACAATTGTGGTTTATACCAGGCGCTCAGTTCAGGTAAACCTGTACTTCCGGTATTTATTTTTGATACGCATATCCTTAGTAAACTTGAAGATCCCAAGGATTTGAGGGTTCAGTTTATTCATCAAACCCTTGAAAAGATTCAGGCATCATTAAAGCCAGCAGGATCAGGTTTGCAGGTTTTTTATGGTGAGCCATTAGCCTGTTTTTTACAACTGTCTCAGCATTATCGGGTGGCAACAGTTTATACGAACCACGATTATGAGCCCTACGCCCGAGATAGGGATGATGAAATTGCCCTATTTTTAAAAAATATTGGCATCGATTTTAAATCTTACAAAGATCAGGTCATATTTGAGAAAAAGGAGGTTGTAAAGGATGATGGAAGTCCCTATACTGTTTTTACACCCTATTCTAGAAAATGGAAAGCTAAAATTGCAGCAAATCCCGTAAACTTTTTTCCTTCCGAACAATATTTTTCTGGGTTTCTTCAGCATGAAGCTAATACACTTCCCAGCCTGGAATCAATGGGTTTTCAGCAAACTCATTGGATTTATCCAGATCCAGCAACCCCAGATTTGCTGATCAGTAATTATTCAGAACAAAGAAATTTTCCTGCAATATCAGGAACATCCCGGCTGGGTATTCATTTGAGATTTGGTACAATAAGTGTTAGAAAGTTAGCAGCTCAGGCTCAGATTTTGAATGAAACATACCTGAATGAATTGATCTGGAGAGACTTTTATCACATGATTCTCTATAATTTCCCGCAGGTAGGAAGGGGTGAGGCATTTAAAAGAGATTATGATAGGATAAAATGGCTCAATAACGAGGCGGATTTTGAAAAATGGTGTAACGGTGAGACTGGCTATCCTATTGTTGACGCAGGAATGAGAGAGTTGAAGGCTACGGGTTTTATGCACAACAGGGTCAGGATGATAACGGCAAGTTTCCTGACCAAGCATTTACTCATAGATTGGAGATGGGGAGAAGCCTGGTTTGCCGCCAGGCTACTGGATTTTGACCTCGCTGCCAATAATGGTGGCTGGCAATGGGCTGCTGGTTCAGGGTGCGACGCTGCTCCGTATTTCAGGGTTTTCAATCCTTCTATTCAGACACAGAAATTCGATTCAAAAGGTATTTACATCAAAAAATGGGTCCCGGAATTCGATACGCTGGCATACACTCAGCCTATTGTAAACCATGATTTTGCCAGGAAAAGATGTTTGTCTACCT
>JBILSG010000211.1:0-4683 GCA_044372235.1 Chitinophagaceae bacterium | reverse complement strand
TTGTTCAATACAATTGACCGCACCAGTTATGGCGGGCGTCTGCTGTGTGAGTCGGATTATGTGGTGGTAGGCCAGCTTTGTGTGGCGAAGGAGTTCAGGGGATTGGGACTGGTACAGCGGCTTTACACTCACTTTAAAAATTGCTATGCGGATCGTTTTGAATACCTGGTTACAGATGTAGCTCAGGCAAATACCCGTTCCCTCAAAGCACATAAAAAAAGCGGTTTTCAGGTGATTGACACCCTGACTTACGGGGGCATCGGATGGGATATTGTGTTGTGGGACTGGCGGCGGAATGGCTAGTCGAGAGACCTGTTCAGGAAATGAACAAGCGGTTTCATCGCCCTGAAATGATCTATGGTGGATGTTAATAGTTTTTCATCAGTAAGTATGTCATCAGCCAAAGGTGATGTAACGGTAAAGCTTTTGAGTTTGAGAAATTCGATGGCTGGATTGTCTGCTTCGTAACCCTGTGGGGGCCTTGACAGGCGGGCTTCCTGACTGAGGGCACCAAAATATTTTTTCATGGATTTCTCCTGCATAATGCCAGTGAATTCTTCCAGGTTGTAGTCGATTTCACTGCGGATATTTTTGAGGTCTGGACCCTGAGGCATCCAGTATCCTCCGCCAATAAAGCAGCTTCCTGGTTCCAGGTGAAAATAATAGCCAGCGCATTCAACAGCTTTACCTCCTTTGCTGTAGAAAGAACCCATATTGGTTTTGTATGGGTCTTTGTTTTTACTGAACCGCACATCCCTGTTGATGCGGAAGACACATTTTTTGGGTTCAAGATTTTCGAGGGTAGGGTCAATAGTTTTGAGTTTATCCAGCACATTGCCTACAAACTGAAGGTAATCCTGTTTGGCATGCTCATAATCTTTGCGGTTGAGATCAAACCATTCCTTGTTGTTGTTCTCCTTAAGATTCTTGAGAAAGCTGATGGTAGACGAGCTGAGCATGATGCGAAGTTAACATTCTGCAGAGAAACCAAAACGGAGTCAGATGCAGTTAGGGCAGATTGCATAATTTCCGAACTTATTCAAACTCCAGTTCGTTGGTAAAGGAGTCCCAATCAAGCTGACCATTGATGTTTATGGTAACTGTTGATGATGTAGAGGCGGTGTTGGGTTGGCAGCAATAGTGCATAGTTAAATATTGAATTTATTTAACAATGCTCCGCATGAATGGTTCACATCAATTTAAAAAAGTGGCATTTTTTTTGAAAATATCCAAAATTGTTCTTCTGTTTCCACCACCCCGGCCCTTCGAGTCACCCCTTCCGCCACGGTGCAGTTGCAGAAGGGGGTACTGGAGATTTACAACAGTTTCATGGCAACAGGATCCCATTTAATGGGTTTGTCCAGTGCAGCACTGAGGTTACAGGCGATGGAAGGTGCCGCTGCACGGAGTCCGAATGAAGCATCTTCCACAATGGCTGAACCTGTTCTTACTGCATTGAAGAACACCGTCAGGTGATCAAGCCTGTCGTCATATCCTTTTGGTGGTGCGAATGCCATTTCCTTGCCAATTTCGTATCCTCCAAGATCGTCACCATAGGTTGCTTTATACCATTTTTCGAACTCCATCTTTCCTTTAGCAGAAAAGCTTTCAAAGGAGTCATATCCGCCATAACCCGGAGCAGCCTTGCGTTTCAGGGTACGGTAGGTGAATTCATTCCATCCAATATCGATGACGCCTTCTGTACCCACCAGTTTGATGCCGAAGCCGCCTTTGCCTTCACCATCGGTGAGGTTGACGCGGGTAGAAACCTGGAAAGCCTTGTGTTGCTGTGTTTCGGGATAATTCATCAGGGCATTGACCACATCATAGGCATCCCTGCCGTCTTTCCACATTTTGAGGTCGCCCAGGCTGAAGATCTTATTGGGCCCCAGTGAACCGGTGATGACATGGATGCCGGTGAGGAGGTGTACGATGAGATCACCTGCTGCGCCTGTTCCATAGTCTTTGTAGTTTCTCCAGCGAAAAAACCGCGTAGCATCGAAAGGTACTTTAGGGGCATCACCCAGGAAGCGGTCGAAGTCTATGGTCTCGGGTGAAGCATCACGCGGGATGCTGTATTGCCAGGCGCCGCGGGAGTCTGTTCTGTCGCAAAAAGCCTGGATAAAGGAGAGTTCACCAATGGTACCTGCTTTCACCAATTTCTGAGCTTCAAGGATAGCCACAGAGCTGGCACGCTGGCTGCCAACCTGAAATACTTTGCCTGTTTTTTTCTGGGCATTGATGATGGCATAACCCTGTTCTATTTTTTGCACCATGGGTTTCTCACAATACACGTGTTTGCCGGCTTCCATGGCATCCACTGCCATACGCTGGTGCCAGTGATCGGGGGTGCAGATCAGCACCGCATCAATATCTTTCCGGTTGAGTAATTCCCGGTAATCGCGGGTGGTAAAGAGCTGGTTGCCATATTTTTCTTTAGCTGCATCGATGCGGCCGGTATAGAGGTCGCATACCGCCACCAGTTCTACGCCAGGTACCTTGAGGGCTGCATCCGTATCAAAATGTCCGATGATACCCGCACCAATCAGTCCGATGCGTACTTTGTCGTTGGCACTCACCCTGACAGACGAATGGAGTATTTTTTTATCTGTATGATTGTTGCCATTGGCTGCCTTTCCAACTGCTATTGCTGCAACAGAGGCGCCCATATTTTTGATGAAGTGTCTGCGATTTTTTTCCATGCTCTAAATTACCGCCATTTACGCAAATCTTTGTATTAATTTCAGCCTTCATTTGAAGGGTATGGAATATGTATTGGATAATCCCATCTGGCATGCACTCAGCACCAGACAGGCTGTGTTGAACAAAGGCAGTGAGCGGGTGAAATTTTTTGATGAGTCGGTTTCACCGTTCGTTACCATGGATGCCTGGAATGAGGCAGACCTGAAGGAAATGCAAGACATCCTTCCGGTAGACCGCAGCTTTTATGTACTGATACCCAGGCAGGTCGATATTCCGGAAGCCTTTGCGCAAGTGTATACCACACCCATTTACCAAATGGTTTGTCAGGGATTCCAACCGCAATTCCTTACTGAACAAGCTGTATTGGAAATGGGAGAAGGAGATGTGCAGGAGATGATTGAACTGACGGCGCTCACCAGGCCCGGACCTTTCAGTACCGGAACGATGTCGTTTGGCAAGTACATCGGTATCCGGGAAGGTGCCCGACTGGCAGCGATGGCCGGTGAACGCATGAAAATTCCCGGATATACTGAAGTGAGTGCAGTCTGCACCCACCCCGATTTTCTAGGGAAGGGATATGCCTCCCACCTCATGAGTATTTTATGTGCTGAAATCATCGCGCGCGGTGAAACCCCTTTTCTGCATGTACGTGCAGATAATCCCCGTGCCATCAGGGCTTATGAGCGACTGGGTTTCAACATCAGTAGGGATGTATTTTTTGTCATCATCAAACGGAAAACAGAAAGCTGATATGCAAGAAAACCATTTTGATGTGATAGTGCTCGGCGTGGGGTCGATGGGTTCTTCCACCTGTTATCATTTGGCCAAGCGTGGTGCGAAAGTATTGGGACTAGAGCAGTTTAGCATTCCGCATGAAAGGGGGGAGCATGGTGGACAAAGCAGACTCATCAGGAAGGCATATTTTGAACATCCGGATTATGTTCCCCTGTTGGAAAGGGCATATGAGAATTGGAATATGTTTGAAAAGGAAACCGGTCAACAAGTTTACCACCAGACAGGCTTGCTCTACATGGGTGAGAAGGACCATCCTTTAATGACTGGTGTCAGGACGTCTGCTGCAACATACGGAATTGCTCTTGATACCATGACGTCATCACAATTCTTGAATCAATATCCTCAATTTGCCATTCCATCAACTTTCGATGTATTGTTTGAGCCTGAGGCTGGCTTTCTGGAGCCTGAAAAAGCCATCCGATTACTTGCAGCAGCTGCAGTCCGCCACGGTGCAACCATCAGGGAGAACACGCCTGTAATCAGATGGCGGAAAGAGGGTGGGGGAATAATGGTGGAAACAGCAGATGGCACCTTTTATGGCGACAAACTTGTTGTGTGTGCCGGTCCCTGGTCAGGAAAGATGCTGCCTGGTTGGGGAAGCCAGCTTACGGTTACCCGCCAGGTTTTGGCATGGGCAAGCCTTCCCAACGCCGGGAAATATGCACTGGGGAAGTTGCCTTGTTGGACCATTGCCATGCCGGGGAAGCCGGGCATTTACTATGGATTTCCGGTTTTGGATGATGGCCATTTTGATGGACCTGCAGGCTTCAAGCTTGCCCATCATGCACCGGGTCTGGCAACAGATCCTGATGGGATTGATCTACCTCCCAACCAAGCGGATGAAAACAATATTCGGGAATTCCTGGAACAGTTTTTTCCGGTATTGAACGGCTTGCCTATCACCATGAAGACTTGCAGGTATACCAATACCACAGATGAACATTTCATTTTGGACCATCTGCCTGGTTATGGTGGCAGGGTTATCATGGCTGCGGGTTTTAGTGGACACGGCTTCAAGTTCGTTTCAGTTATCGGCGAAGTGATGGCAGACTTGGCACAGCAGGGCTCAACCCAACTGCCAGTGGATTTTCTCACCTCAAAAAGGTTGCTGTCTTGATTCGTCCCCGATTCAAATATGATTTTTGCCGGTCATGCTGGGTTCGTTTCTTGCATCTTCCCATGTTG
>JBILSG010000210.1:0-4687 GCA_044372235.1 Chitinophagaceae bacterium | reverse complement strand
ACAGGTGAACTGGTGGAGTTGTACAGCTATGGCGACTCGTTTTTTTATACAATTATGAGTCTCCACCGCTGGTTATTGGGTGGTGATACTGGAAAATTGATCATGGGAACTGCAACTTTGTTGTTTTTGTTTATCATGATTACGGGTGTGATTTTATGGTGGCCCAAAACAAAGGCCATGCTGAAATCCAATTTGAGGATTATGTGGAAGGGGAACTGGAAACGCATCAACCACGACCTCCATTATGCTTTGGGCATTTACACGGTACTTTTTCTGTTCATTTTTGCATTTACCGGACTGGCATGGAGTTTTCAATGGTTCAATGATGGTATATACAAAGTAACTAATTCTTCCAAGGAACCCATCAAACCACCAACATCAACTTATAGCGATACAGCATATCTGGCTGGAATTGATGTAGATGATATTTTATCTGATGCATATACTAGGGTACCCAATGCTGTTTTTTTCAACCTGGGTTTTCCAAAGGATTCAAGCGGTGTTTATGCTGTAAGTGTGCTCAGAAGAGATGCTGTTCATGAAACGGCAACAGACAACCATTATTATGACCAATACAGCGGTGAACACCTGAAGCTGGTTGGTTTTGCGGATCGTCCGCTGGGACAAAGGGTCAGGGCCACTTTCAAGCCTGTTCACATCAGTTCCATTTGGGGGTTACCATCCAAAATACTTGGATTCATCGTCTGTTTATTTGGTACCACCTTCCCCGTAACTGGTGTGATCATGTGGCTCAGCAGGATTAGAAAAATATAATGCACCCTTTCACAACTGTTTCATAGTCAATTCTTTCCAAGAAGAGTGGTAAAATTCATATTTGCTTAATCTCCTATTTTCAGTAGAAGTAGTTTTTTGTGGTACTTTCGCGGCGCAAAATCAAAACAAAAAACATGAGAAAAATTTTATCCCTGTTGGCAGTTGTGCTGGTGATGGTCTCCGCCTCCCATGCACAGGTTACCAGCAGTAGCATTACCGGATCGGTGAAAGGTGAAGACAACAAGTCACTCGAAGGAGCATCAGTTGTAGCCGTTCACCAACCATCCGGAACCCGTTATGCAACAACAAGCACCAGAGCAGGTGCATTTACCATTCTTAATGTACGCGTAGGTGGACCATATGTGGTCACTGTTACTTACCAGGGTTACAAAACCTACCAAGAGCAGGATGTATTTGCGCCACTTGGAAACACGGTAAACGTAGATGTTCAGCTGGTAAATGAGTCCAAAAGTCTTGAAAACATTGTGGTGAAAGGTACTGCCAATCCCATCATGAATTCCAAGAATAATGGTGCCAGTGTTACCATCAACAGGCAGACCATCAACCTTACGCCAACTATTGGCCGTAATGTGAATGATATCACCAAGTATAACGCCTACAGCAATGGACGTTCCTTTGCCGGTCAGGACAGCCGTTTCAATAACTTCACCATTGATGGTGCGGTTTTCAACAATGGCTTCGGATTGGGTAATGATGCACAAGCAGGTGGACGCACTGGTTCTACGGCCATTTCATTGGACGCGTTGGAGGAATTGCAGATCAACATCACTCCGTATGATATCCGCCAGTCTGGTTTTGCCGGTGCAGCCATCAACGCAGTAACCCGCAGTGGTACCAACGAGTTTGCAGGTTCTGTTTTCCGTTTTTGGAACAACAGGGACCTTGCCGGCACAAAAGCTGCTAGCGCAACCGAAAATATCCCCAAAACACCTTTTAATGTAGAAACCAATGGTTTCCGTGTTGGTGGTCCGATTATCAAGAACAAATTATTCTTCTTTGTTAACGGTGAATTCAACAAAGGAACACAACCTGCGCTCAATTGGGTTGCCAACAGGCCAGGAGCAACAGGAAACGTTTCAAGAACTACTGCATCAGACCTCGACGATCTGAAATCATTCATGCTCTCTAATTTCAATTATGACCTTGGAGCTATTGATAATTTCAACAACGAATCTTTCAGCAACAAGATTCTCGCCCGCATCGACTACAATATCAATGATATCCACAAGTTGAGTGTGCGTTATGCCAATCACAACTCACAAAGTGACGTGCCCATCAGCAACTCCAATGCCGGAAATACAGCTGGAAATGGGAACAGGCAAAATCTTGCATTGGCTCTCTCAGGTCAGAATACAGGTTATATCATTCAGGACAATACCCGTTCAGCGGTACTTGAGCTGAGCTCAAACTTTAAAAACAGGGTTTCCAACCAGTTCATTGTTACTTACAATAAGCAGTTGGAAGACAGGGCTTACCGCACCGAAATGTTCCCAACCGTTGATATCCTCAGTGGCGTAGGCGGAAGTACTTATACATCAGTAGGTTTTGATCCGTTTACACCCAACAACAAACTGAACTATTCAACTTTCAATGCTACCAACAATACTACGTTGATCCGTGGCAACCATACCATCACCATAGGTGCAGCTTTTGAATCGTTTAAGTCAAATAACCTGTTCTTCTATGGTTCAAACGGTGTATGGGTATACAACAGTATTGCTGATTTCAAGGCAGCTGCACTGGCGTTCAAGAATAACCCCAATGCCACTACATCTACTGTACCTATTGCACGTTTCAACTACCGTTATACTTTGTTGCCTGATGGCAAACTCCCATGGCAGACTTTCCAGAACCAGTTCTATACAGTATATGGCCAGGACGAATGGAAGATGACCAAAAATTTCAGACTCACTTATGGTGCCCGTTTGGACTACCTGAATATCCCCAATACCGCTGCTGATTATGCCAACCCTTATGTTAGCTCACTCACTTTCAGGGAGCCCTCTGGTGTACCTTACAACATCAACACCGGCACCATGCCTAAATCCAGGTTGTATGTTTCTCCCCGTATGGGTTTCAACTGGGATGTTTATGGCAACAAGAAAACACAGATCCGCGGTGGTTCAGGACTTTTCCTTTCACGCCTTCCTTATGTGTTGATTTCCAACCAGCTGGGTAACAATGGTGTAAACATCGGTCTGGTGAATGTAACAGGTGCCGCTGCAGCCAACTATCCGTTTACAACAGATCCTTCAAAATATACACCCAGTTCAACAGATATCAACAGCCTTCGTGGTTACAACGTAAACTATGGTGATCAGGATTTGAAGTTTCCTCAAATCTGGAAAAGCAATGTAGCTGTTGATCAGAAACTCGGATGGGGTGTAATTGGTACCCTCGAAGCTATTTATAATAAGAATATCAATATGCTTCATTATGAAGATATGAACCTGAAACGTCCTTCCGGCAATTTCGCAGGTGGAGACAACAGGGAAATCTATCCGGCACTTGACCTTTCCGGAGCAGCTGCTACAAATGCACGTTTCATTAATCCGGGTATAGGTAATGCCTTTGTGCTGACCAATAACAACGCAGGTTATTCTTATTCACTGACTGCCAAATTGGAGAAGCCAGTAACCAAAAACTTTGGAGGTGTGATTGCATACACCAATGCCAAGGCTACTGATCTCGCTTCTGTAGCAAGCACAGTTAATGCCAGTACACCAAGTATCTATGGCTTAAATTACCTCAGAGAAGGTTTTTCTGATAATGATCTCCGCCACCGTTTCATGGGTTATGTTAACTACAGGCTCAATTACGGCGGTAAATTCGGTGGTTCAACTACTTTCTCGCTGGGTATGGTATCTGCTAGTGGTTTCAAGGTATCATATACTTATAGCAGTGACGTAAATGGTGATGGACAGTTCAATGACCTGATCTATGTACCTGCTGCAGGCAACAACCTGATCTTCCAGGATCAGACTGTTGGTACAAACACATTTACCAGAGACCAGCAGGCTGCGGCATTCAGTGCCTATATTGATGCCCATCCTTATTTGAAAAACAGAAGGGGACAATACGCAGAGCGTAACGGTGGAGAGGCTCCATGGCTGACACGTTTTGATTTTGCTATTGAGCAGGATTTCTTTGTGAAGACCGGCAAGCAACAAAAAGCCAATACAATCCGCCTCCGTGCTGATTTCATCAACTTCGGCAACTTGATCAACAACAAATGGGGTGTAGGTAATGTATCTACTACGCCGCAGCCGTTGAACTACAGAGGAAGAACTTCCAGTGGCGAACCCATCTACAGGCTAGCTACGCAGGTTGTAAATGGTTCAACCGTGTTGTTGAAAGACGCATTTGTAGACTCCAAAACACTGGGTGATGTTTACCAGATTCAGCTCGGTGTGCGTTATATCTTTAATAACTGATAGTACACGCTTAACGCTATAAAAAATCCGGTAGTGATGAGCTACCGGATTTTTATTTTATAAAAGTATCCATTACCTGAATTCATAGCCAAATCCCATCAGCTGCGTGAGCAGGGTATTGGGTGCATCGGTAGCTGTACAGCGTCCTTCCATTTTTGGAGCAACCGGCGAATGGGTTTTTAAGTATTCCTCAATAACACTGTGAAGTGTTGCTCCCAGTCTTTTTGGTTCTTTAACTCCTTCCACCCGGCAGATTGTGGTATCCGGATCGCCCTCCCGTTCACAGGCCACAAAGCTATATTCCTTCTCCATAACAAGGGGTTTACCCGCCACTTTGATCCAGTTCACCCGTTTTCCGGCATCATTGCCGATGGTGAAGTTGACTTCCATGCCTTTGAAACGGACAACCCAACCGCCAAAACGTTTAGCCGGATCTTTGGCAAAGGCGTTTTGCAATT
>JBILSG010000209.1:0-4693 GCA_044372235.1 Chitinophagaceae bacterium | reverse complement strand
CGGCATCCGGACGTAATGAAACTTTTACTGAATCAAAAGCGAATGGATCCTTGGGTGCCGGGGGTATTGGCTTTACCGTATCGGCCTGTGCAGGGCTTATACTTGCATCCAGCACTTTGGTTTCAGCAACAGGCTTTTTGGCAGCCGGCTTAGCCGTGGTTTTCTTCGCAGGCGCCGCCTTTCTTTTTACCTGAGCAACTGCACCCTGACCCATCAAGCAAGCTGAAAGCAACAAAAGGGTTATACTTTTTAAAGTAATTGTGTTCATAATCAATTTTTTCCTGTTTACTTCAATATATAGGTAAGGCTACCTGTAAGCGTTCTTGTTTTCCCTCCCGGGTCACGAACAATGATATCTGTAATGGCAACAAGTGATCCGGGTTTAAGTCTGCCAACCAATGCAGCAGCATCTCCTGTCCACCTGGAACCTTTATTATCCATCTGGATAAAATCAGCTCCGCCACCTGCAGCACCCAGCTTGTAACTTACAACTTCAAAAGGAGCATCAAATTCAGCATCTTCCAATTTGGCAATAACACCCCCCATGGCTTTAAATGAAGCTGAAGGTACTGCACCAGGCTTGAGGTTTCCTACATAAGCAGATGGGTTAGGAAGCTGCTTTACCCTGAAACTAACTTTACCTGAAGCTTTGCCATCAACCAAAACAGTTACATTGTGCTCGCCAGACATGCCAGGATTGGGCTTGATGATGTATTTGCTGCCACTTTGCTTGGTGATGGTTCCTCCACTGAATTGAGCAGAAACCTTCTCACTTCCGGCGCCTGCAGTGATGGTCACCGGGTTATCAACACCGATATAAAGAACATTCATTTTATCAGCAGATACAGCTACTCCTGAAGGCGTACCTACAGTATATTCTATTTTCTTGGAAATGGTTTTATTCTCACCGGTATTGGGATCCATAAAACTAACACTCACATTCATGCTGCGTGTTCCTGTTCCTCCCACATTGAATTTTGACTCTGCAACACCATTGGCACTCACAGGAATACTTCTGCCATCAATGGTTACAACAGGCTTGACATTCGAATTAAATGCACCCAATCCTGCCACTATGGTCATCTCCTCACCAGGCATAAGGTAATTCGAACTGGTTCCAACCAACGGTTCAAACTTATCCATGATGAGCTTGACCGCACCAACCTGATTGGCACAAAATGTAGCAGCAAGGTTTTCAGAATTCTTTACATCATTCTGAAATTTACTGAGTATGGTTATGGCAGCAATTGTTGGGGTCATGTGAAAATAACTGTTAACCCAGTCTTTTATCTTGTTACCAGTGGCCTTGTTTCCTGAGGCTGACTTAATTACTTCCAGGTTGAGTGGAAGTTTTTGTCCGATTTGCTTGGCCATTTCCGGATCAATCCCAAGCAGTCTTGTTTTGAATTCTTCAAGCTTGGCATACAAATCTTTACCATTATCCTTTGTATCAAAATAACGTGTGGCAGCATCAATATTGTCTTCCTTGAATGTACCTGTTGTTTCATCCAAATCAGATTCAACTTTAAGTGCCTGCTTGTAATTTTCAAGAACTGTGAAAGTTTCAGCAGCCAGTTTTCTAACCTGGTCCGCTTTAGGCTTCCAGATTGCAGCCTTATCTGCTGTTTTGGGGTCTTTCAGCAACTCCTCAAAGTTACTGTAAATGCCATTGGTAGAGTTATCCAAGACTGTGTTAGACTCAGTAAGGCTATTGTCAACCACCTTGAAAGCGTTCAGGATTTCAGCTGACACGTTTAAGGCCAGCAGTGCAGTCAACACCAAGTACATGATGTTGATCATCTTCTGCCGCGGTTCTTTGGGTAGTCCCATATATTAGTTATGAGTTTGAATAAATGTTAAAATGACTGGCTCGATTAACCACGGACCTGCATGGCTGAAAGCATGTTACCATAAACACTGTTCAGGCTGCCCAGGTTTTTAGCCAGCAAGGCAATCTGTTCCTGTGTTTTCTTAGCATCATCAACGCCATCCTGCATGGACTGACTAACCTTTGCCAGATTTTCATAAAAACCTGACATAGCCTTAAGATGTGTGGATGTGCCCTGTAGCTCGGATTCATACATCTTATTGAGAGCACCAAGATTCACTGTCAGGGATTGCACCTGCTCATGAAATGCCTTTGATCCTTCAGCTGCAGCGTTAAACTGCTGCACCGAACCTGCTGCCGCCACATAAGCTTCTTTCACAGAACCCAATGCTGCACTGGCCTCTTTTGTCTTTTGAGTATACTCATTGGTAGCAGCGGCTGCATCAGCTATGGATGTTACACCCTGAACTGTTTTGTTGAATTTCGCAAAATTCTCATTCAACTGCTGTAAATTTTCTGGATCAACACTGTCTTTTAACAAAGAATCCATTCCACCTCCCTTGCTTCCACCAACAGACCCCTCAAGACTCTTTGCCAGATCATTGATAGGATCTTTGGGATGATAAAAGGCATAAATCACGAAAATGAGCGCCTCGGTTAACAAACCGACGGTCAACATGACATCGGCATATGATTTGTGCAGGATTTTCGCCCATGCACCAAAGATTACTACTGCAGCGCCAATACTAACAACTGCATTTACTATTTTATCAAGGTCGAGGCCTTTTTTCTGATCTGCCATTTTGCTTGTTTTTTTTGAAGAAGGTATGGTTTAGAATATTGAGTTTATTTCTTAGAATATGCAGGTGGTAAATCGATAACACACCTGAAACCTATATAAGACTTGGTTGTGTCCTGGTATTCGTAATTTCTTGTGCTGTTTTGGAGGAAGAAACCAACGTCTTTCCAGCTTCCACCCCTTACCACTTTTCTTTTCATACGGGGAGGGTCATTGTCTTTGGCATTCCAGCGGATATCAGGATTCATATCATGCTGAAAATTGTAAGCTCCTTCGTAATAAAGTGATGAAGTCCATTCCGCCACATTACCCGCCATCTGATAAAGTCCAAAATCATTGGGCCAGTACATCTGGGCCGGAACGGTATACATGCCGCCATCTTCAGGATAATTTCCACGTCCTGGCTTGAAATTGGCCAAAAGACAACCTTTTTTATTTCTGAGATATGGACCACCCCATGGGAATGGAACCTGTGACCTGCCACCCCTGGCAGCATATTCCCATTCTGCTTCAGTTGGCAACCTAAATTCATTTTCAGTCATGCGTTTGTTACGCTCCAGATAAGAATTCAGGTAGTGTGTTCTCCATTCACAAAATGCAGTAGCCTGTTTCCAGTTTACACCAACCACAGGGTAGTTACCATAGGATGGATGGGAGAAATATTTTCTGGCATATGGCTCATTGTAGGCATAAGAAAAATCCCTGATCCATACCAGCGTATCTGGATAAATGGGAATGTCTTTCTTAATAATGAAATTAGACCTTGGCTTATTTGCATTGGAACGTTTGGCGGCTTCAGTTATGTCAAAAATCTCAGAATGAAAAATCAGCTTACGGGAATCAAGTTCCTTTCTGCCGTTGATGCGATTGTCAGGAGTAACAATCAATGCGCTCAACTGCTCCTGTATTTTTGGATCATTCCATTTGATTTGCTTGGCCTTAACCCAATCAATAGCACTTGATCCATCAGGTGCATTACGCTTGAAATTGAGGATACTTGCTGCAATTGAATCCCTCACCCAATATACAAACTGACGATATTCGTCATTGGTGATTTCCGTTGCATCCATCCAGAAACCATTGATGGAAATTTGTTTATTCCTGGAAGTAAAGGCATAACTGATATCTTCATCAGATGGCCCCATGTGGAATGTTCCAGATGATATATAAACCATGCCTGGAGGCCTTGGCATCACATATTTTGATCCTAATGAAACTCCATGAAGTTGCCCGTCTCCTGAGAGTGATGCTGATTTGGATTTACCAATCTTTCCGCAACTGGTAAATACCATACCCATCGACAACAATGCCAAAAAATACGCCGAAATCCCTTTCATTTTAATTCCTGGTTTAGTGAGCATACTGACAAATATATACCAATTTAAAGTATCTGATTTTAACCCAACTCATTAATAATGTAAATTTTAACAAGCCGGAAACACAGTTGCCTCATCTCAAAAAACGCTTTTCAACTTTTTGTATTGCAAACTGATTGCCATTATTTTGTTAATAGCTGTTTCAAAGCATCATCCACATTGATCACCGGGAGCCTGCAAGCGTATTCCCTGCAGATGTAAATGCGTGTTTCACCATCCTCACCCACAGATCTGCCATGCATAATCGGGAAACGGTCTGTCACATTTTCCGCCTGTATCAACACCCGATTGGGAATATAGTTCTTTAGCAGGTCCTGAGACAACTGAAATGAATCTGGACCAAGTACAAGTATTTCATGGGTGCCGATTACTTTCTCAAGTAAAAGATTAGACCATACCCCAAAAGAAGTAGGATATTTTACCGCTGCATCCCGATTCGCTTCAAGCATCAGCGCCGATCGCCGGACCCAATCAGGGATATTAAAAAACAAACCTAACCTGTGCAGATTCCATGCCATTACCGCATTACTGCTGGGCATGGCGCCATCGTACTGGTCTTTTTTCCTAACCGGAACTTCTGTATGGAACTCAGGGGTAAAATAGAAGAATAACCCATCTTCATCCGTAAAAAACTGTAGAATATAGTCCATGATCTCATGTGCCTCATCCAGCAGTGCAAGGTTTCCGTTT
>JBILSG010000208.1:0-4713 GCA_044372235.1 Chitinophagaceae bacterium | reverse complement strand
ACAGAATCTGATAAAATCCTGTCTGAAGGATTAGGGTAGTTTAGCCCAAGTGAAAGGTGATAAGTGCTGTTTGCGTTAAATTCATTGATGTAGTAGATCCCTTCAGGAACCTGATAGTCACCTTCCATGCGCTTTGGTCCCATGGTTCCTGCCAATGCGCAAATGCGGTATGTTTTGAAATGCGTGAATGTATCTTGCATGTTTTGCCTCACCCACACTTCAAGGTTGCTGTTGTATTTAAATGACCGTAGGTACATACTTTTTGCAGGCCAAACCAGGTTTTTAGCTGCAAATTGTTTTTTAAGTTCCTCTTCCCGGTTGTCGAATGCCCTGGCTACGCGCACAAAGTTTTTCTGGTAGCTGACAAAAGATTGTTGTGCCTTCACCACCTGTGCCAAGCAAACTAACACCAACAGAAAGAAACGCATTTTTACAAATTTTGAGCCCTGATTTTTCAATGGATTTTAATTCAGTTTATAAAGGTCTCAATATTACAAATAAGTTCAGGATATTTGTACTTCAGGTAATAAAATTAGCAAGCTTTATGGTTAAAGTGGGTATACTTGGGGGCGGACAATTGGGCAGGATGCTGCTGCAGGCATCTGCTAATTATCAGGTTGAAGTGCATGTGATGGAGAATGATCCCGAATGCCCTGCTGCTGCGCTAACCTCTAATTTCAAGTTGGGGGATATCAGAAATTTTGATGACGTGGTTTCTTTTGGAAGCACAATGGACGCATTGACTATTGAAATAGAAAATGTGAATACTGCTGCTTTGTATGCATTGGTTGAGCTGGGTGTAAAAGTAATTCCACATCCGGATGCCCTGCAAACAATCAAAAATAAAATCACCCAGAAACAGTATTACACTGCACATGGCATAAAAACAGCTGATTACCTTATCACCAATACCCTTGCCGAAATTGAAACCCATGCGCATTTCCTGCCAGCGGTTCAAAAGTTGGCTACTGGCGGATATGATGGGAAGGGCGTTCAGGTCCTTAGAACGCTTACAGACCTGCAAAAAGGATTTGATGCCCCGGCTGTCCTTGAAAAAATGATTGATATCGACAAGGAAATAGCTGTAACCATAGCGGTAGGTGCAGATGGTCAGCAGATTGCCTATCCTCCTGTGGAAATGATTTTCGATCCTGAACTCAACCTGCTGGATCTGCAGGTTTGTCCTGCAGCAATCGCTGACGCTGCTGCTGAAAGTGCTGTGGCATTAGCCATGAGGGTGGCTACAAATTTTAAATCAGCCGGACTCTTTGCCGTTGAGATGTTTGTTGACAAGGCTGGTGATGTATGGGTCAATGAAACTGCTCCCCGTGTGCACAACTCCGGTCACCATACCATTGAAGCACATTACAGCTCACAGTTTGATATGCTTTGGAGAATTATCCTGGGTTATCCACTGGGAAATACGGAAATGATCATGCCTTCCGTGATGCTCAATATTCTTGGCGCTCCGGGTTACAAAGGGTTGGCTGTTGAAGAGAATCTGGATAAAGTTCTTGCCATGCCGGATGTTTTTCTTCACCTTTACGGCAAAAGAGAAACCAAGCCGGGTAGGAAGATGGGGCATGCCACCATTATGGGGCCTGATACACCGGAGATGCTTGAAAAAGCTTCCAACATCAAAAAAAACTTCGCCATCATCGGCAATGAAATAATATAATAAATCAAAATGCCTGTAAAAACCAGATCTGTAATCAAAAAACCTATAGTGAGTATCATCATGGGCAGCGACAGTGATCTGCCGGTGATGAAGCCAGCTGCTGAATTTTTAACGGAAATGGGAATTCCTTTTGAGTTAACTGTGGTTTCTGCTCACAGAACACCAGAAAGGTTAATGAAGTTTGCTTCAACCGCAGTGAAAAGAGGCATTAAGGTCATTGTTGCAGGAGCTGGCGGGGCCGCTCACCTTCCCGGTATGGTAGCATCTGTAACCACGCTACCTGTTATCGGTGTGCCAGTAAAGTCCTCAAATTCAATTGACGGGTGGGATTCTGTTCTTTCCATTCTGCAGATGCCCAATGGTATTCCCGTTGCCACTGTTGCGCTCAATGGGGCCAAGAATGCGGGTATTCTGGCTGTGTCCATGCTTTCCATGAACAGCAAGGTTTTGGAGAAAAAACTTGTTGCTTACAAAGTAAGTATGAGAAAAGAAGTTGAAAAGAAAGTAAAAAACCTCAAAACCCTGGGTTTTGCAAATGGTTTTGATGTCTAAAAAATAAATAAACTATGATCATGAAGAAATCAATGCTGATTTTATTTTTCGCCTCCTGCGCTTTATCTATTTCGGCTCAAACAAAACCGGTTGCTAAGCCTGCGGTGAAACCAACCGCTGCTACACCTGCAAAAGCTGTTTCCAAACCAGGAGCGCCTACGTCAAAGCCACCATTGAAAAAAACTGCTCCGGCAGCAACCGCTCCGGTATTGAAAAATGCTGCAGATTCCATGAGTTATGCTATTGGTATGTTGGATGGTAATTTTTTCAAATCACAGGGAATTGAAATGGTCAATCCATCCTCTCTTTCACAGGGTTTCGCTGATGTTATGAAGGGCAAAACCCTTTTTACTGCTGAACAGGCAGATGCCATCGTCCGCAACCAGATGCAAAAGCTATCGATCAAAAAAATTCTACCCAATGTAGAAGCTTGTAATAATTTCCTTGCAGAAAATGCCAAAAAGCCAGGTGTTATCCAAACAGCAAGCGGTTTGCAGTATGAAGTTCTCCAGCTGGGCACTGGTCCGAAACCCGCTGATACCAATGTGGTAAAAGTTCATTATGAAGGTTTTCTGCTCAGTGGATTTAGATTTGACAGTTCAAGAGAAAGGGGAGAGCCTGCTCAGTTTCAGTTGAACGGTGTAATCAAGGGTTGGACTGAAGGTGTACAGCTTATGCCGGTAGGTTCAAAATTCAAATTCTATATTCCCTATCAATTGGGATATGGTGAGCAAGGTGCAGGAGCTGATATTCCAGGCGGGTCATTGCTCATATTTGAAGTTGAATTACTTGATATCGTTAAAAATTAAATACAATGGATATCAGATATCCCATCGGGAGATATGTAGTTCCGGCCTTTTCTGACAATGAAAAGGAAGCTAGACTGTCTGACATCATGTTTCTTCCGCGTATGTTGGAATACGCAGTATTGAACCTGAATGATGATCAGTTGCATGTACCTTACCGGGAAGGCGGCTGGACGATCAATGAAATCGTTCATCATGTAGCGGATTCGCATATGAACGCATTTATCCGTTTCAAGCTTGGTTTAACGGAAGACAATCCGGTTATCAAGCCTTATCACCAGGAGGCTTGGAGTAAAACGGCTGATGTGAGGGGTGTGCCGATCAACATGTCCGTTACACTGCTTCATTCCCTCCACCACCGTTGGTACGAACTGCTGAAATCCTTGGAGGATAGTCACTGGCAGCGGACGGTCTATCATCCCGAGCAAAAACGGGAGATGAGTCTATGGGAACTGCTGGCCATTTATTCCTGGCATGGAAAGCACCATGTGGCTCATATAACGGGACTAAGAGAGCAGATGGGCTGGTGATAACTTACACAAGCAAAGTCTGTTTATGGAGGTTAAACATGATTTTCCGCTGACTGGATTGAACAGTTTTGGCATCTCAGTCAATGCTGAATTATTTATCTCTCTTCGGAATGAAGCTGAACTTCCTGAGATATTCAATGAATATACCAGAGAAAATAGGCCAATTCTGGTTATGGGGGGCGGTAGTAATATCCTGTTTACCAAAGATTTCAATGGACTTGTCATTCACAATGAAATTGCCGGGATTGATTGTCTGGAGGAAACAGCTGATTACGTGCTTGTAAAAGCTGGAGCTGGTGTCAACTGGCATCAGTTTGTTATGCATTGCGTGGATAAAGGTTGGGGCGGTCTTGAAAATCTGTCGCTCATCCCAGGAACAGTTGGGGCTGCGCCCGTCCAGAATATTGGCGCATATGGCGTTGAGTTGAAAGACACCTTGTTTTCCTTGCGGGCTTGGGATATAACGGAAAAATGCTTTGTTGAATATACTGCTGAACAATGTGAGTTTGGATACAGGCAGAGTATTTTTAAGCAGTACCTTAAGGGTAGGATGGTAATTGTATCGGCTACATTCCGCCTGTTAAAAATGCCCAGGTTACAACTTGGCTATGGTGCAATCCAGGATTGGTTGAATCAACAAAACATAGCAATCCCTACCATAAAAGATGTTTCCAATGCCGTAATGGCAATCAGAAGGTCTAAATTACCTGATCCTGCAGTGCTGGGCAATGCAGGAAGTTTTTTTAAAAATCCCTGGGTTAGTGCCGTTTTTTTTGAGCAGTTAAAACAAGAATATCCAGCAATAATCGCTTTTCCCGCACCAGGTGGATTCAAACTTGCTGCTGGTTGGTTAATAGAACAATGTGGATGGAAAGGGTTTCGTGATGGTGATGTTGGCTGTCATGCCCAGCAGGCCTTGGTTCTGGTTAATTACGGAGGGGCATCCGGAAAAAATATTGTTGACCTGGCCATGCGGATTCAGGAATCGGTGCAGACAAAATTTGGTGTAACGCTGATACCCGAGGTCAATATAATTTAACGTTCTCACAACCACATCCGCTTTCAGGTGTTATCAACTTTGGCTTAACTTCACCAATCATCCATATTTACCCCATGAAGGGCTATAGTTTCTCAAAATTTATTCCGG
>JBILSG010000207.1:0-4720 GCA_044372235.1 Chitinophagaceae bacterium | reverse complement strand
CCCAGGGCGCAATTCAGTCCAATACTCAGTGGATTGGCATGTTCTACACTCGTATAAAAAGCTTCCAGTGTTTGTCCGCTTAAAGTTCTGCCAGACGCATCTGTGATCGTTCCACTGATCATGAGTGGCAGTTCCGGGATCCCATGGTCACGGAAATATTTTTTGATTGCAAAAATTGCGGCTTTCGCATTCAATGTGTCAAATATCGTTTCTATCAGTAACAGGTCAGAACCAGCTTCAGCAAGTGCTTTGACTTGTTCGTAATAGGCTTCAGCAACTTCATCAAAGTGGGTTGATCTGAATCCCGGGTTATTCACATCAGGAGAGAGGGAAAGTGTTTTATTCATCGGGCCTATTGCACCTGCTACAAATGGTCCGCCGGTAATTAGTCTTTCCGGGTGTTTTTCCAGAAAGCGGTTAACCGCTTTCCGCGCGCAATCAACAGCTGCAGTATTGATTTCTGCAGCAAGGTGGCTCATGTTGTAATCTGCCAGGGATATCTTTTGTGCATTGAAAGTATTGGTTTCTATGATATCTGCACCCGCTTCCAGATATTCTAGGTGGATATCCGTTATGATATCTGGGCGTGTCAGACAAAGCAGGTCGTTGTTGCCTTTGAGGTCTGATGGCCAGTCTGCAAAACGCTGTCCCCTGTAATCAGCTTCATTCAACTTATACCTTTGTATCATGGTGCCCATAGCACCATCAATGACCAGTATTTTTTCTTTCAGTAATGTATGGATGTCCTTCATAAACAGGCTGCAAAGGTAATGATAATTTGGGGAAGCTGCAATCCGCCAGCAACGAAGGTGGTGTCGGTTAGTTATTGTAGGTAGCTGTCTACCGGCAACCTGTTTCTGATACTTTTTGCAAGGGTCATCTCATCTGCATATTCCAGTTCACCACCAAATGAAATACCACGTGCTATAGTTGTAAACCTGAGTTGGGGATTGTTGAGTTTTTTTCGGATGTAGTATATGGTGGTATCACCCTGGATGGTTGGACTCAGTGCGAAAACAATTTCTTTTGTTTCTCCGTTCATGGCTCTGCCTGAAAGTGTTTCAAGCGTCAACTGTTCCGGACCAATACCGTCGAGTGGAGAGATTACTCCCCCCAGCACATGGTATAAGCCATTGTATTGCTCAGTGGATTCAATCGCAATGACATCTCTTATATTTTCCACCACACAAATGGTCTCTTTTTTCCTTGAGGGGTTATTGCATATAGCGCAGAGGTCCTGATCAGCAATATTGTGACAGTTCTTACAAAACTTGATTTCCCTGCGCATCCTTGTGATTGTTTCACTGAACTGCATAACGGTGCTTTCTTCCTGTTTGAGCAGATGAAGTACCAATCTGAGTGCAGTTTTCTTGCCTATTCCCGGAAGCTGAGCAAATTCTTTTACAGCAGATTCCAGCAGGTGTGATGATAGATTCATGCTGTTGATTAAAATTCTTTCATATCCAGTTTCAGTTCGTTATCCCAGTTAGCCCTGATTTGCAGGCGTTGTTTTCTGGATATCACGCGCTCTGGCTGTAATTTTCTCCAATAATTTCCGGTGTCCCATTTTCCATTGTTGTTGGCATCCATCAGCACCCTGATCTCATATTCACCCGGAGGAAAAAGCTTTATTGTAAAACGATTTGAGGTTAATGTTTGCCTGTAAGCCACAACATTGTCTTTCTGTAAAAAGAGAATTGGATGTTTTGTGGTATCCAGGTTTTCAATACGGATATCCATGCTTCCGTAGTCCATATTCTTTTTTGTACCAAATTTCAGGCTGTCTGTCCTGGAAAAAGTATTTCCGATGGAATCGCTTACGAATCCTTTTTGTTGGATCAGGGCATAACCGGTATTTTCTTTCCATTCATAGCTGATAATCAGATTTTTACCCGTAGAGTCTGTTTGGAGGCTGAAGCCATCCAGCCGGTTAAATTCTTTGTCTGTCAGGTAAATTTTAGATGTATCCAAGTCTTTTAAAGGAAATTCAGATTTCAGGATAAGCGGATTGAGGAGATCTTGCCTGCCTCCTTCGAGGGTGTTGGCCAGTCTCAGCCTGGTGTCTTCAGGATTTCTTTTTTTGGCAGTTGTTTTGGGGAGTGAAGGGGTATTTTTGGACTTGGGCTTATCATCTTCCTGTTCGAAGGCATAAAGTGTCAGTGAAGTGTCTGTACCGATGTCAACAGGTGAACTGTGAAAGGCAATCAATTCGGAGGCCTGATCATATTTCTTTCCGCCATCGGCATCTTTTAATGCAAAAACATTGTATTTACCTGGCCTAAGGTTGCCAAAGTAAAAACTTCCGTCCCCTTTCAGTGGAGTATAATACCTTGGTTTTTCTTTTGCAACAGCTGAATCATCAAAATTTCTGTGTAGCATTACGATAAGCGTACTATCAGTTTTGCCATCAGCTGCCATGTATACTTTCCCCGTTAGGTAAGCTGAATCTATGAATTTACCTGTTGAAAATGTAAAGGAAAAATCTTCTAGTGCATTGTTTTCATTGATGTCTTTAAGCGCATTTCCGAAATCAATTCTGTAGGTAGTGTTTTCCTCCAATGTATCCTTTATCTTGAATGTTACTGTTTTCAGCTTACTCTCAGCAGTAGGGTTATTTTTGGGTGTTGGAGAATAAACTAGCTTTTCAAAGGGGTTTTCCAGGGTTACATATTCATCAAAAAGCAGTGTAATTTTATTGCCTTTGAATTCGACTGACTTGTATGCTGGTAAGGATGAAACCAGTTTGGGCGGTATGCTGTCTCTTGGGCCACCCGTAGGTGCCACTTGCTGTCCGCATCCGGAAGCCATTATGCTGAAGACAACACCAAGTAAAACAACAGTAAAGCAATTATTGACAGCTATTTTTATCATCCTTATGCAAATTTAGCAATTTACGGATAGCTTATTTCCTCCGTTCAGAAACAAATTGGCAGTCAGACGCTCAACAAAGGGAATAATCCTGTTGTTGTAATGCTATGGCAGTTTATAGTTTGAAGCAGAGTCAGTTTTTACCGGTTTCCCTGGATGAAGCGTGGGATTTTTTTTCTCATCCCAAAAACCTGGCAGTGATGACACCGGAATACCTCAACCTCAAATTCACCAATGAATTATATGGTGATAGCATGTACCCAGGTCAGGTTATGACATACAAGGTAAAACCATTGTTAGGAATACCTATGTTTTGGATGACTGAGATAACCCATGTGGTACCGGGCAAATTTTTCGTTGATGAACAGCGGTTTGGTCCGTATGCACTTTGGCATCACCAGCATCACTTTGAAGAGGTTGAAGGGGGTGTGCAGATGACGGATATTGTTCATTACAAGGCGCCATTGGGATTTCTCGGGGATATTGCAGTTGCCCTGTTTATCAAAAAGCAGCTTGATGAAATATTCGAATTCAGAAAGAAGAAGGTGGTAGAGATATTCGGGTCATAAATATCCCGGAGCAATATTTATCCCTGTTCTTGTATGCGGAAGTCCATTATCCAGGCATCCTGGAAATGTACTTCTCAATTTGTTTAATCTGGTCAATAACCTGTTCAGTGGAGGGTTTCTGTGCTTTTGCTTTTTTGAAAAAGTCTTTTGCAGCCCTGAATTCTCTTTTTTGCATCATAATCTGACACATCTGGAGGTAAGCCATTGCGGAGCTTTCCTTGTCTGGAATGCCAGCGCGAATTGCAGACCTGATCAGGCTTTCACCCTCCTTCATATTACCACGCTGCATGGCCATCATGCCAAGTTGCAGTTTATTGGCACCTTCAGCTTCCTTCATAGGAAGACCAAGATCCAAGCTCTTTTTCATGTGTTTTTCAGCAGAGTCATAATCCTGTTGGGTCATTGCAATGTTACCCTTCAAAGTATAATATACTGAACGGATTGGTTTATAGAGCAGGGCAGGGTACTTAATGCCATTCAGGATTTTTTCTGCTCCTTCAAAATCACCTTCTTCCAGGTATTCCTGAATGAGCCTGAGTGGACCAATAAAAAAATGGGTGAATATGCTCAGTGCAGAAATGATGTAGAGGGCTAATGCAGGCCAGAATCCGGATGTTACGTTAACCAGGATGGCAAGGGCAAGGGATATGATACCAAGCTGGAGACGGAATTTAATGAACAGGTTGTACAATTTCATGGGAACAAAGATAAGTAAACAGACAAGATCTAATGGCAACTCTTGTTTGTTTGTCTATTTAAATGTTGGTGGTTGATAATACAATTCTACCTGACTTTGAAGCTCAATTGCTTGACTACTGCCTGTTTGCCCGGAGTTATTGCCCGAACCTTGATGGTATACGTACCAGGCGCATCAGAAGTATTGAACCTTATGAGAGCCTTTCCTGTTTCATCTGCCATGATATTTTGTTCATAGAGAAGTAAATTCCGCAAATCAGGCATCTTTACATCAGTCAGTACAGGTGCCTGCAGACTCGCGGATTCCTGTAATCCACTGAATGTTGAGGTAAGACTATTTGCTTCCGGTGTAAGTCCGGCTAAATCGCGTTTATAAGATTTGAAGTGAACTATTCCGGGAAATTCAGTGACTCCCAGCATGTACCGTCTGGTTACCAAATCAATGCTGCGAATCCTTAAGGGGTCTGTTTCCAATATTTCCCTGGCATTTGAAACGGGAACGCCATCCACCAGGATGAGTGCCTGCTCGCTAAAAAATGTTTTGAAAGGGATATTCAGGACTTGTAAAACCGGACTTCCACTTTCTT
>JBILSG010000022.1:0-14974 GCA_044372235.1 Chitinophagaceae bacterium | reverse complement strand
GCACTTGAATTCAACGAAGGTGGTGGTGGTGCTGATATTGGTCCTTTACGTCCGCTGGGAACAGCCCTTATTGGGTTGAATCCTGATTCGCAGCGCTACATGGATTTACACCATGCCAAAACAGATGTCTTTGAGGCAGTCAGCGAAAGGGAGCTCAACCTGGGAACAGTAGTGATGGCAGCGATGGTATACCTGGTGAGTGAATATGGACTTTAATTACCAATAATAAAAATAGCCGGTGCTTTCGGAAGGGAGGCCGGCTTTTTTTTCCATTCTCCTACTGTCAAGGTTTTTACCCATTCCGAAGCTGAAGTCAGGTTGAAGGCAACGCAAAGCTTAGTCGAAGGTTGCAATGTTTCCACCAGGCTGTCAAAAAGTTGCTGGTTACGGTAAGGGGTTTCAATAAAGAGCTGTGAACAGTTTTCTGTGATGACCTTCTTTTCAAGCTCACGGATTTTCTTTGTTCTGTCTTGTGAAGCTATGGGAAGGTATCCGTTGAAGGTAAATTGTTGTCCGTTTAGTCCACTTCCCATGAGCGCCAGCAGCAGGGAGCTCGGACCACTGACAGGTTTTACAGTGCTTCCCACTTCATGTGCCCAAGCCACCAGTTTTTGTCCGGGGTCGGCAATACCCGGACATCCGGATTCGCTCACAATACCAATTATCTTTTTATCTGCCATAGCTGACTTGAATTCAGCTTCATAAACAGTTTCCTCCTGTTTGATTTCATACCAGGTTTTGCCGTCTATGTTAAACTGAGGATCCATCTTCCTAAAAGCCCTTCTAGCAGTGCGCAGATCTTCAGCAAAAAACACATCACACCGGTTAATGATACCCAGAACATCTCCAGGGATAGTGTGGAAGCCATCTTCGGAAATGGGTATAGGTATCAGGTAAACCTCAGCGTTCATACTCAAGTTGTGATTTGGTCATCTCCCATTTCATGCAGGCTGATTGTAGCTGCTATTACTGCATATGCAGGTGCAAGAACCCATCCAATCACAGGCAACAGGTGCATGAGATAGAATACCATGCCGTTTCCTATTGCCAGTCCTTTGTGGGTGCTGATATAATCAATGCTTTTTTCTTTATTCATACCATTGCGTTCGCAGGTATAATCAAGCATGGAAAAACCATAATAGTAGCATTCAATAATGATGGCCAGAATTGGGGTGATCCACCCTATAAGAGGAATCAATGACACAAAAATGATGGCAATGATATAGATAAGTTGCCAGAATGTATTTCTTAACGCCATGGTGATTCCTCGCCATAGATCAGAAAGGAACCTCCTGAAACTGAAAGCGTATGTTTTTCCCTCAATTACTGATGCAGTTTTTTCACTGAGGTAAGAAAAAACAGGTGAGCCAAAAATTAGCCATATGTATTTGAACAGGGAGAAATAAAGCAGCATCAGAATAAGCCAAAGCATGACACCACCCAGCGTAAACAGAAAGCCAATCCAGCTGTCCTGTAACCTGTTCACCCAGGTTTGTAGTCCTGTTTCAAGTGTCAGCCACTGAATAGCCTGATTCATTGATCTTGAAAAAAAGTAAATGCTCACCACAAAAACTATTGCATAGACAATACCGGGTAAGATAATCCATCTCCACATCCTGTGTTTCTGAATGAATTCATGCGCCCTGAAATAGGATTGTACCGATATGACGAGTTCCTTGAGCAAACTGCTTAGTGTTAGTCGGCAAAATACACAAATGATTTATCTTCACCCAAATTGAATCTGTGGAAAACAATACAGCAACTTCCCGGAAGCCTCTTTTGGCCATGCTGGCAGGTCCGGCTCTCTTTGTCCTGGTTTGGTTTTTCGATCCATTTACACTGGGGCCGTCAGCCAATAAAGTGTTGGCTGTAGCTGTATGGATGATAACGTGGTGGATAACTGAGGCGATTCCTATGCCTGCAGTAGCCCTGATGCCCCTGGTTCTTTTTCCACTTTTCGGTATTGCTAAAATCAGCGAAGCAGCATTACCCTATGCCAATGAGGTGGTATTCCTTTTCATGGGTGGATTTATGATTGGACTTGGTATCGAAAAGTGGAACCTACACCGCAGAATTGCACTTTCAATAGTGAGGCTAACAGGTACTGGAGGCAATGGGATAATTCTTGGTTTTATTCTGTCTACAGGTTTCATAAGTATGTGGTTGAGTAACACCGCAACTACCATGATGATGTATCCTATCGCGGCATCAGTTATAACTGTTGTTTTTGCTCAGCAAAGGGATAGTGTGGGCGCAAGAAATTTTGCGCTATGTATCATGCTTGCCATTGCCTATGCATCCAATTTTGGTGGTGTAGGTACAATCATCGGTACACCTCCCAATGTGGCTTATGTTTCTTTTATCAGTAAAAGATTTGGCTACGATATACCCTTTTTCAACTGGATGCTGGTTAGCCTTCCTGTGGCAATATTACTGCTGATCTCGCTCTATTTTGTACTTATCAGGATGTTCCCCAACAGGTTGGTGGCAAATGGTGAGATGAGTAACCTGATCAGGGATGAGTTAAAGGCACTCGGACCGATAACAACCCCGGAGAAAAGGGTTTTGACAATCTTTGTGCTAACCGCATTTCTTTGGATTTTCAGGGATCTTATCAATAAAATTGAAATCTTCAGGCTTGATGATAACATGATTGCTGTTTTTGGGGCGCTTCTGATGTTCATTGTACCTGCAGGAAGTGAACGTGAACCAAGTGAGAAAATCCTGAGCTGGCAAGACACCTCCAAAATGGCCTGGGGGATACTCTTGCTTTTTGGTGGAGGCATAACGCTGGCTGCAGCACTTGAAAAAGCCGGACTTATCGGCATGCTGGGAAACTGGCTTGCAGGGTTCTCGGGGAGTTCTATGTTGCTGCTGATATTGGTAATTGCCACGCTTTCCATTTTCATCAGTGAAGTAATGAGCAATGTGGCACAGGTTATTGTTTTTGCTCCTGTTGTGACCGGCATTGCTGCAGCTATTGGAGCAGATCCGCTTGCACTTGGGATACCCATGACCCTTGCTGCCAGCTGTGCGTCCATGATGCCAATGGGTACCCCCCCCAATGCCATTGTTTTCTCAAGTGGTTATATCAAGTTAAAAGACATGATAAAGGCAGGTTTGGTCATGAACTTGATCAGCATTGTTTTGATTGTGGCCTCGTCTTATTTTATTCTGCCTTACGTTATGCGGTTGATTAGTCCCTGAGTCAGAATTTTGGACAGTTCAACTTCTTTTTGAGGGGATCTTTTCTACCACCGGTATAAATCACAGAAAGTTCTGAGCCGCCTCTCGCATAGCTGGCACGGGTGAGTCCGGATGTATTGATGTCGTGCGACAAGCCAATCCTCAACTGATTAAATTCAGCGCCAACATAGGGAATTAGGGCATCACCTACCCGGAGCCACAAACCTGCGTGTATTTCTGTATTCCTTTCGGAGTCTGAAAAGAAGCCACTGGAAAAGGCCCCTCCAAGTAAGGTTTCACTGGAAGCGCCCTGGATTTGATGCATAAAGCTGAAATGTATATTGTTACTGATTCCGCTGGGGATATAACCTCCTCCGTGAATGGTTGTTCGTGGATTGAGGAGGTAGCTTCCTTCATTGAAGCTTTCAGCCGGTCTGTTCAGGTGATAAACTGACGTACCAAGGTAGAAACTATTTTGTCCGTTTGTACTCAATGCATACATAAAGCCGGCATGGAGGTCAGCATAATTGATTGAAAAGGGGCTGCCATTAAAGCTCTCCCTTGTTAGGCCAGTAAATCCGAAAGCAGTAAGTTCATCTTCCAGGTCTGCATTGGACATATTGATTCTTTTGGTGGCAAAGCTTCCCTGGAAACCGACTGTTACCTGATGAAAACCATTTTCATCCAGTGATTTTGTATAAGCCGTACTCAGGCTGTAAAAACTGTTGTTGAGGATTCCGTTACCACTTTTATCATTTATTGCCATCAGTCCAACGCCCCAAGTATCCATTTCAGGGATATGGTTGGTAAGGATGGGAAAATCAAGTGCTGCTGCAGCAGAAGTAAATGCATTATTAATCAGTGGCCATTGTTTTTTAAAGTTCCCTGAAAAACGATAGGATCCATCAAATTTTCCGGCAAAAGCAGGGTTTAGGGCAAGGGGTGAGACAAAAAATTGTGAAAAATGCGGATCCTGTGCGCTGGTTTCAGCGCTGAGCAGCAAGAGGGTAAGGACTAAAAAGTATATTTTTTTTGCCGGCATGGGCAGTGGTGCAATTGTTAGGATTGTTTCTTCTCTCCAAAACAAAGATCTCCGGCATCTCCCAATCCGGGTACAATATATCCTTTCGCAGTCAGTTCCTCATCAATTGCCCCGCACCAGATATGTGCCTGAGGTTCGTGACGTTTAATCATCTCAATACCTTCCGTACTGGCAATTACGGCAGCAATATGTAAGGTTGCCATGTTGCCTTCTCTTTTAAGGAACTCAATGGTTTTAACCAGTGATGCACCTGACGCAAGCATGGGGTCGCAGAGGATTACAACACGGTCGTCTATTGGGGGACAGGCCATGTAGTTCATGCTGATTTCAAAACTCCCGTCTCTGTGGTGTTTTCTGTAGGCAGCGATAAAAGCGTTGTCAGCCTTGTCAAAGTAGTTCAGCATGCCCTGATGAAGCGGACTGCCTGCACGCAGGATAGTGGCCAGTACAGGCTGAGACTTGAGAACCATCGATCGTGCTATCCCAAGGGGTGTTGTGGTGTCTTTCTCTTCCCAGGGGAGTGTTTTGCTGATTTCGTAGGCCATCACTTCCCCTATCCTTTCGATATTTTTCCTGAACCGCATCCGGTCTGCCTGTATATCAATATCCCTGAGTTCGCTGATCCAGTTACTGATAAGGGAATGCTGGGAACTTAAGTTTTTGACCATACAAAGTTTTAATTTCGGGGTTCATTACAAATCTAAACATAATCCATGTTATATCGCGTGATTGGACTCATGAGCGGCAGTTCGCTTGACGGACTTGATATCGCCTTTGTTGAACTGGAAGAGCTGGGTGGTAAATGGACTTACAAGCTGATAGGGGCTGATTGTATCCCATATTCAGCTGAATGGCAAAAAAGACTTGCACACCCCAATTCCATTTCGGCAGCTGATTTTGTGGCGCTAGATGCTGATTATGGCAGGCTCACAGCTTCAATGGTCAATGATTTCATTGATCAAAATCAACTGGGGTACAAAGTGGCTCTGATAGCCTCCCATGGGCATACAGTGTTTCACGTACCGGGTTCACATTCCATCCAGATTGGCGACGGCGCAGCTATTGCAGCAGGTACCGGATTACCTGTAGTGTCGAACCTGAGATCGATGGATGTTGCTTTAGGGGGGCAGGGAGCTCCCATTGTACCAGTTGGGGAGAAGCTGTTGTTTTCTGAACATAGATTTTTTCTGAATATTGGTGGAATCGCCAATATTTCTTTCAATGGCGGTGTGCAGTATGATGCCTTTGATGTTTGTGCAGCCAACAGGGTTTTGAATATGCTGGTCAATACAATCGGACTCGATTTCGATAATAATGGTTCTATTGCTTCCAGTGGCCGGATCAATGAACAATTACTCGATTCACTCAATTCACTTGATTATTTCAGTCAGCAGTATCCAAAATCACTCGCCAATGAGTTTGGAACATCAACGGTATTTCCATTAATTCAGGCAGCCGGGTTATCTGTTGAAGACAGTTTAGCAACATATGCAGAGCATATCGCAATTCAGGTTGGAAAGTCTGCAGCAGCAATCATGCATCAAAACGGACTCACAATTTCTGGTGAGTCATTGCTCATAACCGGTGGAGGAGCCCTCAATGGATACCTGGTTTCGAGAATTAGTCAGCAATTATTGCCATTAGGCATTGAAGTCATTATTCCAGATCAGGTAACCATCATGTATAAGGAAGCGCTTATTATGGCACTGCTGGGTGTGTTGCGCTGGCGCGAAGAGGATACGGTACTGGCTTCCGTTACCGGTGCATCCCGGTCAAGTATAGGCGGGGCATTGTGGATGGGTGCACATTAAAAGAAAGGCCGGATCGCAGATCCGGCCTTTCTTTGTTAGGATTTATATCCCCATTTTTTCATGATATCGATGTCTTCTTTCATACACTCAAGCGGAGTCTTACCCTGATAGGATTCCTGCTCGATGATGAAGTGCTTTGTGCCCCATTTGCGACCCAGGTCAATGATTTCCTTTACAGGGATAATACCTGTTCCCAAGACGGTAGACTCATATTTTTCATGACCTTCTTTGGCAGTGATCTCATCTTTAACGTGCATGGACTCAAATCTGCCCGGATATTTTTGCATGACATCGAGTGCTTTGGCACCGCCATTAATCATATTACCGATGTCCAGCTGTTGCATAACCAGTTTTGGATCTGTTTCAGTGAGAATGATGTCATAAAGCGTTTGGTTGCCCAGCTTCTCGCTAAATTCAAAATCGTGGTTATGGTAGCCGAACTTCATTCCTGATTTTTGACACAGTTCACCGGCTTTATTAAATACATCCATGAAGCCCTTCAGTGCATTAATGTCTTTACGGGTATTTTGTTCCATAGAGGGACTGATCACAAACATCTGTCCAACTGTTGCTGCATCTTCAACGGTGTATTTCCAGGAGTCTGTAAAATCTTTTTTCGCTGCATCCCAGTGTTTACCATAGCTCATAACGGTGTGACCACTGGGCATAGTCATACCCAGATCGCTGAGGATTTTCTTGAATTCCGTTGCAGACCAGCCGTAAAATTTACGGTTGATATAATTGGCATGTTCAACATGCTTGTATCCCATGGCAGACAGCTTTTGCAAAGTACCCAGGGGGTCCTGTGACATATCTGTTCTGATGGAATAAAGTTGGATACCGGTCAGTTCCCCTTTTTTTGCAGCAGCTGCAAACAGGTCTGATTTAAAAATCGAGATCCCCGCAGCAGTCAAAGCGCTGTTGCGTATGAAATTTCTTCTGGATTGATACATATGGCTATTTTTTTGCTTGATGTAATTTAATCAAAAAAAATTATTGAACAGCTC
The DNA here is from genome assembly GCA_044372235.1 of Chitinophagaceae bacterium. Classification (GTDB taxonomy): domain Bacteria; phylum Bacteroidota; class Bacteroidia; order Chitinophagales; family Chitinophagaceae; genus Pollutibacter. The sequence goes on along the minus strand of JBILSG010000022.1, from coordinate 7,928 downwards.
TCTGACTCAAAGAAAAGCCGCTGTTCTGCTAATTTTACTTTTTTTGAGTTTTGAAGGCACATCTTCATAAACCAATGACCCACCTCCATCTCCGGCCTCGGGGCCGAGTTCAATTATCCAGTCGGCTGCTTTGATAACATCTGTATTGTGTTCAATTACAATGATGGTATGTCCCTGGTCTATCAGGGCATTGAAGGAATCAAGCAGTTTTCTGATGTCATGGAAGTGCAAACCAGTGGTTGGCTCATCAAAAATAAACATGATTTTATCCTGATGACCCCTGCCCCGTCCCAAAAAGCTGGCAAGTTTTACGCGCTGTGCTTCACCACCTGAGAGTGTGCCGCTGGATTGTCCGAGTTTAATATAACCCAGCCCTACATCACTGAGTGGTCTGAGCTTGTTGCTGATGTCCTTTTCGCCGGAAAAGAACTCCATGGCTTCATCCACACTCATTTCCAGAATATCGTGTATATTTTTCCCCTTATAGGTTACTTCCAGGACTTCGTCTTTGAATTTTTTACCCTTACAGCTTTCACATGTCAGGTGAACATCAGCCAGAAACTGCATTTCAACAGTCTGTTCACCCTCGCCTTTGCAGGTATCGCATCTTCCGCCATCTACATTAAATGAGAAGTGTTTGGGTTGAAAACCCCTTATTTTACTGAGTTGTTGTGATGAATAGAGATCTCTCACCGCATCCCACGCCTTAATATAGGTTACAGGGTTGCTTCTGGAAGACTTTCCAATAGGATTCTGATCAATCATCTCTACCTGGGAAATGAGATCCAGGTCTCCTGTAATTTTCCGGTGTCTACCCGGTCTTTCGCCAATCCCTGAAATGTGTTTGATTAATGCAGGGTATAGTATTTTTTTGACGAGGGTTGTTTTCCCGCTCCCGCTGACACCACTAACTACGGTGAAAATGCCAAGGGGGAACTTTACATCAACATCCTGGAGGTTATTTTCAGTGGCACCTTCAATCCCGATAAATGCTTTAGCTGTGCGTACATTTTCAGGAATGGGTATTTTCATGTCGCCACGCAGGTAGGCTCCAGTCAGGCTAGTGGCGGATTTCAAAATAGTTTTGAAGTCACCTTCTGCTACTACTTCACCACCAAGGTGACTGGCAAGCGGACCCATATCAATGATATGATCTGCTTCCCGCATCATCAATTCATCGTGTTCCACTACAACTACGGTATTTCCAAGGTCCCGAAGGTTTTTCAGCACCTGAATCAGTCTTGCCGTATCGCGGCTGTGCAGTCCAATTGATGGTTCGTCTAGTATATAAAGAGAATTGGTCAGGTTACTGCCCAAGCATCTCGTCAATTGAATACGCTGACTTTCTCCGCCGCTTAGGCTGTTTGCCAGCCTGTCCAGTGTAAGATAGCCAAGCCCCACTGCAAGCATGGTTTCCAGCCGCTGATTGATTTCGAGCAGAATTCTTTTGGCAACAGTCTGCTGAAAATCAGATAAGGAGAGGCTTTCAAACCATACTGCGAGATCTCTTACCGGCATGCGACAAAGCTCTCCGATATGTTTCTCGTTTATCTTAACATACATGGCTTCCTGTCTTATCCTGTATCCACCGCAGGTTGTGCAGGTTGTTCTTCCCCTGTACCTGGATAATAAAACCCTGAACTGAACTTTATAGAGGTTGTCTTCAATGTCTTTAAAAAAAGCATTGATGCCAAGTGCGTGTTTGTGACCTTTCCAAAGCAGTTCAAGTTCAGCAGCAGTCAGTTCGGCATAAGGGCGGTGTACAGGGAATTCAGCCTGTTTCGCGCCCTTGATAAACTGTTCCCGCCACCAGTTCATTTTTTCTCCTTTCCAGGGTGCAACTGCCCCCTCGTATACCGAAAGACGGTGATCTGGGATAACAAGATCAGGATCTATGCCAAGAATCTGAGAATATCCTTCACAAACCGGACAGGCTCCATAGGGATTATTGAATGAGAAGAGATTCGGAACGGGTTCTTCGAATCGCATACCATCCATTTCGAATTTATTTGAAAAGCGTTCAGGATGATTGTCATTGACCTTAATATATATAGATCCTTCACCTTCATAAAAACCAAGTCCGATTGAATCATTGATCCTGTTTGTTTCATCTTCGTCAAAATCACGCGCAACCAATCTGTCTATCAGTAAATAAATTTCAGGAGTCGTTTGCCACATCGGATCCTGCAGGAGGTCTTCAATTTGCAGGGTTTCTTTGGTTTTGTTGTTGAAAAGCCTGGAAAATCCTTTTTGCATTAAAATGCCTAACTCTTCGTGCAGGCTTCTGTTCGGATTGATCTCAAATCCAGATAAGATATATAACCTGTCGCCTGCCTTACAAGACTTCATGAAGTTGAAAACATCCTGTATATCATCTTTTTTTACTTCCTTTCCGGAGATGGGTGAAATGGTTTTACCGATGCGTGCAAAGAGCAGACGCAGGTAATCATATATTTCAGTCATACTACCTACTGTTGAACGGGGAGTTCTGGTAATGACTTTTTGTTCAATGGCAACAGCAGGACAAAGACCTGAAATATGATCAACTTCAGGCTTGTCCATACGCATTAAAAACTGTCTTGCATAGGCACTTAAACTCTCTGCATAGCGTCTTTGTCCCTCTGCAAACAGTGTATCTATGGTCAATGATGATTTTCCGGAACCGGAAACTCCCGTAACCACAGTGAGGGATCCCCTTGGTATTTTTACGAATACGTTTCGTAGATTATGCATACGCGCTCCCTGGATGAAAATCGGTGCATTGTCATTCTGATTTTTCTTTAATCCTTTGATATCCTTTGTAGATGCAGGTTTCGGCATAATGTGATGCAAATATAGTATTAATGCGGGTTTTAGGGCGATACGTATTTTTACGTAGGCGTTAACAAACCATTGACAAACTAATGCTGAAGGGCGTTACAAAAAAATACGTAATCACAAAAAATAGGCTCCTAAATATTTTGCCTACCTCATGAGAATTATAGTTTTGGTCTGTGATATCGCTGAAACGATAGCACGAACAACGGAAAATCCAACCATTCTAAAAACCATCTTATGAGGCCAAGTAGCAGCATCACAGACAACCAACTGATTCAACTTTTCATCAATGGAGATTCAAGGGCACTTGAAGATCTTGTTAACAGGCACAAGGAAAGAATTTTTACTTCAATAGTTATCCTGGTGAAAGACAGGAATCTGGCTGAAGATGTTTTCCAGGATGTATTCATCAAAATCATTGACACGTTCAGAAGTGGGAATTATACAGACGAAGGCAAATTTTTGCCATGGGCATTGCGTATTGCACACAACCTGTGTGTAGATCATTTCCGCAAGGTTAAGCGAACACCAGTGGTGCTTAACAAAAGCGAAGAGTATGATATGTTTGAGAACATGAACATCACTGAAGAGGGTGCAGAATCCAGGATCATGCGTGACCAAAGTCATGAAAATGTTCGCAGGATGCTCGATATGCTGCCGGAAGACCAGCGTGAGGTTATTGTACTCAGACATTTTGCCAACATGAGTTTCAAAGAGATCGCAGATAAGACAAACTGCAGTATAAATACAGCGCTCGGAAGGATGCGTTACGGACTCATCAACCTCCGCAAGCTGATGAACGAATACCAGGTAGCATTATAGTTATGGTTTAAATTGAATAACTGAAAAGGGAGCAATTGCTCCCTTTTTTATTTTTTAATTTTTTCAAATGCATCCAAACCACATTTTAACCAGTCTGCATATTGTCTGGCATCAGGCGTATAGCCAACGGGTCTTGACAAAACCTGTTCGTCAGGAGATATCGCAACATACCAGGGTTGTGAAGTGGCATTGAAATTTTCTGTCTGGAACAGACTCCATTTGGTTCCAACTGTTTTAATGGTTACTGTTGATCCTGCTTTGGTAGTATACACCTGTTGTGCTGTTGCTGGCAGTAATGCTTTGTCGTCTACATATAAAGAAACAAGGATATAATCGTTCATCAGTTCCTGCACTTCTTGTTTTGTCCACACATTTTCTTCCATTTTCCGGCAATTGACACAAGCCCAACCTGTAAAGTCAATGAGAATCGGTTTATTTTGTTCACGGGCCATTTTCAGGGCTTCTTCATAATCTGTTAATGGCTCATCACAATTGACCGGATTTTTATAAACACTGTAACAAACCGGGGGTGGGAATCCGCTTACCAGGCTGATATGGGCTGCTTTTGTATTGCTGACACCCGGAGCGATATATATGGTGAAAGCAAATACCAACAATGCGATAATTTTTCTTGGCATGGAGATTTTCTGATCACGATCATCATGCGGGAACCTGATCCAGCCCATGAGGTATGATGCCAGTCCTATGAAAATTACTATCCAGATACCGAAAAATATTTCTCTTTTAATAATACCCCAATGCGCAACAAGGTCTGCATTGGACAGGAATTTCAGCGCCAGTGCCAGTTCAATGAAGCCAAGCACAACTTTTACTGTGTTTAGCCAGCTGCCACTTTTTGGCAGAGAATTTAACCATTGCGGGAATAATGCAAAGAGTGCAAAAGGGAGTCCCAATGCTACACCAAATCCTGCCAGTCCTGCTGTTAAAGGCCATGCCCCTTCCGTTGCCGTACCAACCAGCAGAGTACCCAGAATGGGGCCTGTGCAGGAGAATGATACTATGGCAAGTGTCAGTGCCATAAAGAACACACCTGCGATACCAGAACCCTGCTTTGAATTGGCAGAATTAGCCAGTCCGCCCGGAAGCGTGATTTCAAAATAGCCAAAGAACGATATGGCGAAGAAAATAAAGATTGCGAAAAAGGCAGTATTCAGGTAAACGTTTGTAGAAATTTCATTGTAGATGGCAGGATTTACATTGCCGAGCATGTGAAAGGGGATGCTGAATGAAATATAGATAAGAAAAATAAATAGTCCGTACAGTACAGCCAGCCGCTTCCCCTTTTCCTTATTACTGCCATGTTTGGTAAAGTAGGATACGGTTAGCGGGACCATTGGGAAAACGCAGGGGGTAAGTAAGGCAAACAAGCCTCCCAGAAACCCAAGCAGGAATATACTCAATATGCTGCTGTCTTCTTTTTCTTCCGCGATGCCGCAGTCCTGCAATGGCTGATCCGGATTGATGGAAGGGATATGAATTCTGCTCGAAGCGGATATACCACCTTCAAGTGGAATAGACAGTTCTGTTGTCTCACCCGGGAAGAATTCATCTGCCTTCCCATATGTGAAACTCAATTTAGTATTGAGAACGGCTGGTATAGCACCAGTAAATTCAACAGTTGCGGTTAAAGTGATCTTGCCCTTGAATACTTCAAAGCTCGCATTTTCAAAAATCTGACTTTTTTCAACTACGCCCTTTCCTTCTGCCTTCAGTGGGGCAGTAATGCGTATACTTGAGTCTGCAAGTTCCAGGAATGCAGCTGGAATATCTTCAAATTTTGAATCGGGACTGTAAATGTCCCAGCCAGCTTCATTGGTTGCAGTAAATATGAGTTGATAGACTTTTTCTCCCGTTTTCTGGCTTGACGCTTTCCAGCTAATGGGTGATGGTGGAACCTGCTCTTGTGCAAAAGAGGAGATGACTCCTGTTGCCAGCAGTACAAATAAGAAAAACTTTTTCATGCAGTATTTTTTAACCTCCGATGGCGATTTTAAAAGAAACTTCAGCTGGAGGTAGGCAGACTTCATCGTTGCAAACCATGAACTCAATTTTTCCGTTTAAGCTTGTTTTGGCTTTAGATTTGGCTACTACAACCTGTGTAAAGGTTACTGTTTTTTCATAAAAGTTCACTTTCCCCCCCCAGACTTCTTCTACCTTGGTTATTTTCTTTCCCAACTCCTTTGTTTTCCCTTCCAGGATGAGGAGCGGATTTGAGTTGTAGGTAAATTTTGTCGGAATGGGTCCATCAGCCCCTGCATCCTGGGCATACAGGTGGAAATTTCCGTTAATATTTGCTGTAATGGATACTTCGTATCTCTTGTCTGCCAGTTTCTTTGAACTGTAACTCAATGTTACCTGTTTGGCGGACCCCATCTGGGCAACTGATTCCTGAGTAACAAAGAAAGCTGCTATCAGCAGGAATAGGGTATTTTTTTTCATCATTTTAAGTTTAAATAGTGGTGTTTTCAAGGATGGCATTGAAAAAAAGTGTGTTGAAAATAGTTCTGCCGTCGGTATTACCCAAAAGTTCAGCACAGGCCCTTTCTGGGTGAGGCATCATGCCAAAAACATTGCGTTCCCTGTTGCAGATTCCTGCAATATTATTCAGGGCGCCATTAGGGTTTGAATCAGACGTTATGTTTCCTTCAGCATCGCAGTAGCGGTAGATGATCTGATCGTGAGCAATAATTGATTCCATAGTGGATTGGTCTGCATAATAGCGGCCTTCACCATGGGCAATTGGAATTTGGAGTGGTTTTTTTTCGTTTCCTGTAATAAAGACATTTTTACAGATAAACTGCTGATTGGCATTTCTGAGCAGCACGCCTGGAAGAAGTCCGGACTCACATAAAATCTGAAAGCCATTGCATACGCCCAATACTTTTCCGCCCCGGTTTGCAAAAGCGATTGTTGCCTGCATCATTGGACTGAAACGCGCAATAGCTCCACAGCGCAGGTAGTCGCCATAAGAAAAACCTCCTGGAAGTACAATGCAGTCGTCCTGCGAGAAGGCAGACAAGTCACTGTCTTTATGCCAGAGTTCAATTACCTCCTGACCGAGATCATTTTTAAGGGCACCAATCATATCCTGATCGCAATTCGAGCCTGGAAATACCACTACACCAAATTTCATTGTAAAAGCTTTGTACAAAGTTATGGACTTATCCCTAAAGCGAGGTAACGACGCGGGTATTTTAACGCAACTGACTTAAAACAAGCAGTATCAGGATGAAAAGGTTTGGCAGCAGCTTTTTTCTGACATCAATAAATAATGGAGAAACCAGTAGGGTGGCAGGTAAGAGTGCAAGGTGTATGCTTTGAGATACAGAGGTGAGATCTGAAAGAATAAGGGTGGTAACTAAGATACTTAGCAATAATGAGATGATGAAGGTTTTCCTGCCTTGTATCAACAGTTTTGAAATCTGATTGGCGGATAGCATAAAGAAAAGCCATGGGATAAGCAAGACAATGGCAATCCGAATCCATTCAAACGGAGATAATTGAGGTAACTCAAATGCAATTTTCCGAAAACTGAAAATAAGGTTGAAATCCAGTCTGTCTGTGATATAAAGAACAGAAGTCAGTAAGTAAATCGGAAGCAGAAAGCCAATCAGCACCATTATCCATTCTCTGAACGAGGCTGGTCTCATGATCAACAGGGCTGCAGACAGCCACAGAAAATATAATATTGATGCAGAATTAATCAATGCAATCAGGCTGAGTATGAAGCTGGCTGTTAGCAGACTGTTTATGGGGTTTTCTATTTTGTAAACAAGAATCATCAGTTTAACTGAAGCAATCATGCATACATTTATAAACAGCAAATCAAGAGAAACCTGTTTTGGAATGAGGGATTGCAGCAGCAGGAACCACATCGCAGGCAGGTAGCCGGGCTTTTCCATGAGTTTGTGGTCAGTGACAATCTTATTAATATATAGCGCACAAATCAGCGTCACTGAAACGCGAATAAGTATACCTATAAAGGAAGTATTGAAATTTATCCATTCAGAAAAAGTGTATATCCAATTCCAGACAATCGTTTGCTGTGAATCATTTTGAATAAATTCCTGGGGATGCGTATGTATTTCCGGTACTATGGCTAACAGTAACAGCAGACCAATGGCCAGTGGCGTATTATTCCTGAATATTGAGATCAATGTATTCTATTAAAATTCAATTTTTGCGAAGCAAATATAGTTTTTATACATGCACGGCATGATGATTTGTCTCAATCCAACCTGCTTTCCAAATTTGGGCATGAAATCGTA